>JBOGDX010000040.1:0-11398 GCA_050743225.1 Actinomycetes bacterium
GTCCTCGACCGTCCCCCACGCCTGGCACTCGCCGCACCGGCCCACCCACTTGCCGGTGGCCCAGCCGCACTCGCCGCAGCGGAATGCGGGTCGCTCGCGGCTGGCGGTCCGGGCTGCTCGTGCCATGCGGCGCAGACTAGGTCGGCGGTCGGACACCGCCTCGCAGGCTGGCCGAGCGACCCACCCACCAGTTCATGAAAAGCCAGAGGGCGAGACGTCAGCGGGGGCGGAACGCCTCCTCGACCATGCCCTCGCGGAAGAACTCCTCGCCGAGCCCGGCGATGAGCGGCTCCACCTGGCTGGTCATCGAGCGGATCGCCTTGAGCTTCGTCTCCAGCAGGTCACCGTCCAGCTCCAGGTGGACGAGCAGCTCGTCCGGCGGGTGGCTCGGCGGCTGCGCCCCCATGAACACGTTGAACCTGTCCAGCTGCGGCTTGAAGCGGGTGATCCAGTCCGGCGTGTACGTCGCATAGGCGAGGACCGCCCCGTCCGGCGCCGCCGCGTCGAAGGCGGCGGTCGCCCAGCGGCCGGCTGCCTTGTGGTCGTCGTGGCCGGTGATCCCGTCCGGACCGAACGTGAGCACCGTGTCCGGACGCACCGCCGCCACGAGCAGCTCGAGCCGACGTACCGCCTCGTCCTGGTCCACGTCCGCGCACCCGCCGTCCGGGTAGTCCAGCCAGTGGTGCTCGGTCACGCCAAGGACCGAGAGTGCGGCCTCGAGCTCCTTGGTGCGTACGGCGGCCAGCGGCGCTCCGCTCGGCCAGCGCGCCTCGTCCGGCGACCCGAGCTCACCCCGCGTCGCGGTGACGCACACGACCCGGTCGCCCGCGCGGACCGCCCGCGCCATCAGTCCGCCGCACAGGTAGGTCTCGTCGTCGGGATGTGCCCAGACGCTGAGGATCGTGCCCAGTGGGTTGTCGCCGCTCATGCGCGGGACGCTAGCCCGGTTCGTGATGATCGGCTGTGGGAAACGCGATGTCCGATCGCCGCCAGAAACTCGGCCGGCACTAGTGGACGCTTGGCGTCATGACTCTCCCGCTGACCCGAAGCTTCCAGATCGCCGCGCTGCCGACGGGGGTCCTGGCCCAGGTCCGCACGGACGGTCCCGACACGGCGGGGCGCCGCGTCGAGCGTCTCGTGGCCAGCGGTGGAGAGCCCCTGCGGTGCTGCCTGCGAGACGCCCTGCCCGGCGAGGCGCTCGTGCTGTTTCGCTACGCACCTCCCGACACCGCCGGCCCCTACCGCGAGCTCGGCCCGGTGTTCGCCCACGCCGGCGACTGCGGTGGCTACGACGATGCGCAGGGCTACCCGGCCGACTGGCGCAGCAGACCTCAGGTGCTGCGCGCCTACGACAGCCGGGGCCGCATCCACGAGG
The DNA here is from genome assembly GCA_050743225.1 of Actinomycetes bacterium. GTDB lineage: Bacteria > Actinomycetota > Actinomycetes > JACCUZ01 > JACCUZ01 > JBOGDX01. Next base: position 1,376 of record JBOGDX010000040.1, read on the forward strand.
CGACCCGGGTGCACGACGGGACCGACCCGGAGTCGGAGATCGCAGCGGTGCTTGCGCAGCCCGGCGTGGTGGCGGTGCACAGCCGGAACATCGCGTACGGCTGCTTCATGTTCGTCGCGACCAAGCCATAGCCGGCCGTCTGGGCTGCCGTCCGGTCAGCGGCGGCGCGTCTTCGGGTCGGCCGGGTGGAGGGCGAACCGCCGTCGCGACGTCAGGTGCTCCTCGCAGAGACGGCTCAGCTCGTCGTAGCCCTTCTGCCCCATCAGCTCGACCAGCTCGGCGCGCATCGAGACGTAGACCGGCTCGGTGCCGACGTGCGCCTCGGTGTTGCCGCTGCAGTACCAGTCGAGATCGTGCCCGCCGGGTCCCCAGCCGCGCCGGTCGTACTCCGCGATGACCACGACGAGCAGCTCGGAGCCGTCGGGCCGCTCGACGTGCTCGTACGTCCGCCGGATCGGCAGCTGCCAGCACACGTCCGGCTTCGTCTCCAGGAAGTGCCGGCCGGTCCGCAGCGCGAGCCCGTGCAGCGCGCAGCCCTCACCGCCGGCGAAGCCGGGCCGGTTGGCGAAGATGCATGCGCCGTCGACCACGCGAGTCTTGCGCGCGCCGTCCTCGTCCTTCTCCGTCCACTTCTTGTCGTAGTGCTGCCACGTCTCCGGCGTCAGCTCGGCGACGAACCTCTTCACCCGCTTCTCGTCCGCCTTGTCGGAGAAGTGCGCGCCGAGCGTGCAGCAGCCGACGCCCTCAGGCTGGTCGGCGTAGATCCCCTTGCACCCGTTGCCGAAGATGCAGGTCCAGCTCGACGTGAGCCAGGTCAGGTCGCAGCGGAAGGCCTGGTCGGCGTCGGCTGGGTCGGGGAACTCCACCCACGCGCGGGGGAAGTCGAGCGGAACCTCTGGCACGCGCACCAGCCTATGTCCGATCCGGGAGGCGACAGCGGCAACTGACCCCCGACCGTGCCGAATTCATCGCGCCCGGTGGTCGCGGATCGCGCGCGCGTGATCGTTTCCCAATGGGGAGGTGCCCGGTAGGTTCGGCGGTGGCCGCAGGTGACGAGCGTGTCGTACGTCGGGGAGGTGAAGGTGCGTCTCGGAGTCCTCGACGTCGGCTCGAACACGGTGCACCTACTCGTCGTCGACGCCCACGAAGGCGCTCGGCCGCTGCCGGCGCACTCGGACAAGTCCGAGCTGCGGCTCGCCGAGCACCTCACCGACGACGGGCACATCGACGACGCCGGCCAGGAGCGCCTGCTGGAGTGCGTACGACGCGCGCTCGACGTCGCCGAGGACCGTGGCACGGAGGACCTGCTGGCCTTCGCGACGTCGGCCATCAGGGAGGCGGCCAACGGTGCGGACCTTCTGCACCGGGTCCGCACCGAGACCGGCGTCGACCTGGAGGTGCTCTCCGGCGACGACGAGGCACGGCTGACGTTCCTCGCGGTGCGCAGGTGGTTCGGCTGGTCGTCGGGCCGCCTGCTCGTGCTCGACATCGGCGGCGGCTCGTTGGAGATGGCGGCGGGCATCGACGAGACACCCGACGTCCTCGCCTCGATGCCGCTGGGCGCCGGCCGGCTGACCAGGACGATGCTGCCCGGCGACCCGCCGACGGTGGCCGACGTCAAGGCCCTGCGCAAGCACGCCCGGGCGACGATCGCCGGCCGGCTGCGGCCCTTCGAGGCGCTGGGTCGGCCCGACCACGCGGTGGCCACCTCGAAGACGTTCCGGCAGCTCGCCCGGCTCAGCGGCGCACCGTCCTCGGCCCTGGGCGACCGGGTGCCGCGGATGCTGTCCCTCACGGACCTCGCGGACTGGGTTCCCCGGCTCGCCCGGATGGACAGCGCCGAGCGGGCGCAGCTGCCCGGTGTCTCGGTCGGACGGGCGCCGCAGCTGATCGCCGGCGCGGTGGTGGCCGAGGCCGCGATGGACCTGCTCGATCTGACCGAGGTGCAGGTGTGCCCGTGGGCGTTGCGCGAGGGCATCATCCTGCGCCGCCTCGACTGGATGCGCGGTGAGCAGTGACGTACCGGTGGCGCGAGAGCCGGTGCCTAGGCTGACGCCGTGAGTCGCACGGTCCGGGTTCCCGGGGCGAAGGTCGCGCTGTCGACCGCCTCGTGCTACCCCGAGACGTGCACGACGGCGTTCGAGATGGCGGCCGGGCTCGGGTTCGACGGCGTCGAGGTCATGGTCTGGACCGACCCGGTCAGCCAGGACCCCGAGGCGCTGCGCGGGCTGTCCGACCGGTTCGGCGTGCCGGTGCTCGCGATCCACGCGCCCTGCCTGCTGCTGACGCAGCGGGTCTGGTCGACCGACCCGTGGGCGAAGCTGGTGCGGGCGAGGGAGGCCGCGGAGCGGGTCGGCGCCTCGACGGTCGTGGTGCACCCACCGTTCCGGTGGCAGCGGGACTACGCCCGGGGGTTCGTCGAGGGCCTCACCCGGATGCAGCAGGAGACGGACGTCGTGTTCGCCGTGGAGAACATGTTCCCGTGGCGGGCCCGCAGCCGTGAGGTCGCGGCGTACCTCCCGCACTGGGACCTGCTCGAGCTGGACTTCCCCTCGGCGACCCTCGACCTCTCGCACACTGCGGTGTCCGGCACCGATGCGATGCAGCTGCTCGATGTCCTCGACGACCGGCTGGCGCACGTCCACCTCGCCGACGGCTCGGGGTCGAACCGGGACGAGCACCTGGTGCCGGGTCGCGGGAGCCAACCCTGCGCGGAGGTGCTCGAGCAGCTGGCCCGCCGTGCCTACGACCGGACGGTGGTCCTCGAGGTCAACACCCGCCGGGCACTCAACCGCGACGAGCGCGAGGCGGACCTGGCTGCCGGGCTGGCGTTCGCGCGGCTCAACCTCGCCGCGGCGGCGGGCAGCACCCCGTGAGCCGGCAGCTCTTCGACGAGGTCGCGGCGACGTACGACGCCTACCGGCCCGACTATCCCGGCCAGCTGTTCGACGTCCTGGAGTCGGCACTGGGCCAGCCGCTCCTGCGAGCCGACGTGGTCGACGTGGGCGCGGGCACGGGCATCGCGACCCGCGCACTGGCCGGGCGGGGATGCACCGTGGTCGCGATCGACCCCGGACCGGGCGTGCTCGCCGTCCTGCGGTCGCGGTCGACGTCCCGGGTCCGCCCGGTCGTGGGCGACGGCAACGCCCTGCCGTTGCGGTCGGGCGTGTTCGACCTGGTGACCTACGCGCAGTCCTTCCACTGGACCGACCCGGAACGTTCGGTGGCCGAGGCGGCGCGGGTGCTGCACGACCGGGGGGTGCTCGCCGTGTTCTGGAACCTGCTGATGGTCGACGGCGCGCGCTGGTGGGAGCGCCTCGCGGACGCGTCGGAGCGGCTCTGCCCGTCGTACGACCGGCGGCAGCGGGACGCAGACTGGGGAGCCCCACTGGACCGCTCCGGACTGTTCCGTTGGGTCCGGCGGGTCGAGATCCCGTGGATCCGTGAGGTGGCCGTCGACGGCGTCGTGCGCGACTACAGCAGCCACTCCTACGTCGCCGCGATGGCCGAGGGTGACCGGGCCCGGGTCCTCGCCGAACTGCAGGCCGACCTGCAGGCCGAGCACCCGGACGGGACGGCGCGGCTTCCCTACGTGACCCGGACGTGGGTGGCGCGGCGATGACGTCCTCCGCGCGGCGCGGACCTGGCCGGCCGGCGGACGGCGGCGACCGGCGGTCGGCGATCCTGGACGCGGCCCGGGAGCAGTTCGCCGAGAAGGGGTACACCGCCGCGAGCGTGCGCGGCATCGCCCGGCGGGCCGGGGTCGATCCTGCCCTGGTGCACCACTACTTCGGCACCAAGGAGCAGGTGTTCGTCGCCGCGATGGAGCTGCCCTTCCAGCCCGCCGAGATGCTGCCGCAGGCCCTCGACGGCGATCGGGAGGGGCTGGGTGAGCGGCTCGTCCGGCTGTTCCTGCGGATCTGGGCCGACCCCGACTTCCGCACCCCCATGCTCGGGATGCTGCGGTCGGCGCTGACCGGCGAGCAGGGAGCCGCGATGCTGCGGGAGTTCGTCGGGAGCGCGCTGCTCGCGCGCATCGGCGCCGCGGCCGGGCCGGTCGACCCGCTGCGCGTCGAGGCCGCCGCCGCGCAGATGGTCGGCGTCGTGATCCTGCGTCACGTTGTGCGCCTCGAGCCGCTCGCCTCCGCGACCGAGGACGAGATCGTGGAGACGGTGGCGCCGACCCTGCAGCGCTACCTGGTGGGCTGAGCAGGGCGTTTCTCAGCCGGCTCTCATCCGTCTCGTCATGATGGCCTCATGAGAGTGCTCGTCGCCGAGGACGACGTGCGGATGGCCGCGGCCCTGATGCGTGGGCTGCGCGGCGAGGGCATGGCTGTGGACGTCGCGGGCACCGGGGCCGAGGCGCTGGAGCTCGCCGCCGTCACGTCGTACGACGTCGTGGTGCTGGACGTGATGCTGCCTGGCGGGGACGGGTTCGAGACGTGCCGGCGCCTCCGTGCCGACGGCCTCTGGGTGCCGGTGATCATGCTGACGGCCCGCGCCTCGGTCCACGACCGGGTGAAGGGGCTGGACAGCGGGGCGGACGACTACCTCACCAAGCCGTTCTCGCTGGCCGAGCTGCTGGCCCGGATGCGGGCGCTGGTGCGGCGCGGCCCGGTCGAGCGGCCGACCGAGCTGACCGTCGGGAGCCTTCGGCTGGACCCGGCGAGCCGGGAGGTCCACCGGGGCGAAGAGCGGATCGACCTCTCGGCGCGGGAGTTCGCCCTGCTCGAGACGTTCATGCGACGGCCGGGTCAGGTGTTCAGCCAGTCGCAGCTGCTCGAGGCGGCCTGGGACCTCGGCTACGAGCAGAAGTCGAACGTCGTCGAGGTCTACGTGCGCTACCTGCGGCAGAAGATCGACCGGCCGTTCGGCCTCTCGTCGCTGGAGACGGTGCGCGGCACCGGATACCGCCTGCGCAAGGACGGCGGGGGATGAGGAGCCCGATGAGCCGGCTGCCGATCAGGGTGCGCCTGAGCGCTGCCTTCGCGGTCGCCCTGATCCTCGTGCTCTCGGCCGCGGCGACGTTCGTGTACCTCCGGCTGGAGGAGAGCCTGGACGAGACGATCAACTCGGCGCTGGAGGCCCGCTACCAGGCGGTCGTGGCGTTGGGTCCGGACGCGACGACCCGGCTGCCGCCGTCCTTCGCCGGCGAGGCCGAGGAAGGCTTCGCGCAGGTGACGGCACCGGACGGGACCGTGCTGCGCTCGGCCGGAGGCGCCCGCAGCCAGGTGCTCACCGCCGCGGAGGCGGCGCGGGCCGTGGACAGCCGGGTGCGGCTCGAGCGGAAGGTGCGCGGCATCGACGGGACGGCCCGCGTCATCGCGCGTCCGGTCGGGACGGTGGTGGTTGTCGTCGGGCAGTCGCTGGAGGACCGCGCCGACACGCTGTCGGCGGTGGCCAGGTCCTTCGCGGTGGGCGGGCCGATTGCGGTCGTTCTCGCGTCGTTGCTGGGCTACCTGCTGGCGTCGGCCGCGCTGCGCCCGATCGAAGCGATGCGCCGGCGGGCGGAGGGGGTGTCGCTGCGACCCGACGAGGAGCTGCTCCCGTTGCCGAGGGCGCACGACGAGGTCCGGCGGCTCGGGGTGACCCTCAACGAGATGCTCGAGCGGCTACGTCGGGCCTTCGACCGGGAGCGGCAGTTCGTCGCGGACGCGAGCCACGAGCTGCGGACCCCGATCTCGGTCGTCAAGGCTGAGCTGGAGGCGGTGCTGCGCTCCGGCGACTTCGGGCCGGGCGTCCGGGACGCCCTCGTCGCCGCGGTCGCCGAGTGCGACCAACTGGCCCAGCTCTCGGAGGACCTGCTCGTCCTGGCGGCCGCGGGCGAGGGCAGGCTGCAGGTGCGGCCCGAGCCGGCGCAGGCACGATTCGCGCTGGAGATGGTGCGCGACCGCTTCCTGGACCGCGCCGGGCACGCCGGCCGACGGATCACCGTCGAGGCGCAGGACGGCCTCGAGATCCAGGCCGACCCGCTGCTGCTCCGGCAGGCGCTGGGCAACCTCGTGGACAACAGCCTGCGGCACGGGGCGGGCGACGTGGTGCTGCGTGCCTGGGCCGACGGGGACCGCCATGAGCTGGAGGTCAGCGACGGCGGCCGGGGTTTCGGGCCCGACCTGGCCGGCACCGCTTTTGAGCGGTTCACCAGGGGTGACGCGGCCCGAACCCGTGGCGGGACGGGCCTGGGCCTGGCGATCGTTCGCGCGGTCGCAGAGGCCCACGGCGGAACCGCGGACATCGAGCCCGACGGCCGCCGGGCGACCGTCCGCGTGACCATCCCGAGCGTCTCAGCGCCATCTCAGGTTGGCGACCTAGCGTGACGCATGACTGATGAACGCTGAGCGGATAAGAGGGGACAGACCAATGCGCAAGTACCTGATCGGTGCGGTGGCCACCGCGGTCGTGGGGGTCGCCGCCGGCGGAGTAGCGGTCGCCGGCACGGGCGACACCGAGGAGCCGGAGCGCGCCATCACCGGCGCCGCCCTCGAGCAGGCCAGCGCTGCTGCGCTGGATCACACGGGTGGTGGCCGGGTGACGGGCACCGAGGTCGGCGACGAGGAGAGCTACTACGAGGTCGAGGTGACGCGCCCGGACGGCACCCAGGTCGACGTGCAGCTCGACCGGCAGTTCAGCGTCGTCGGCGACGAGGACGACGACAGCGACAAGGGCGCTGGGGAGGACTGATCCACGGAGGGGGGTTTGCGGCAGGAGGTCGACATGGCTCGGCTGGCGGGGCGGTCGCTCGCGGGGCTCGCGCGGGCGGTCCGCAGAAGGCGTTCGAGCAGCGTGGCCGGCGTTGCGGACATCCCGGTTCCGGTGCCCCTTGCCGCGGAGCGGGCGACCGAGGTTGCGCCAGCCACGCCGGCCACGCTGGCCCGCGAGCTCACGATGGCGGTCGTGCGCTCCGGCAGCCCGAAGCTCGTGCCGGTGTCCATGCGTTACGACACGGCCGACCCGTATGCCGTCTGCGCCGACTTCCCCTGCGGGCAGGGCCCCCGCGTCTCCTGGGTACTCGCCCGTGACCTGCTCTGGCAGGGCCTGAACGCGCCAGTCGGCGACGGGGACGTGCGCGTCTGGCCGTCCGGCAACGCGGACGACGCGGGGGTGTTCATCTCGTTGCGCTCGCCGGACGGAGAGGCACTGGTCCACGCGGCCAACGACGAGGTCGTCGCGTTTCTCCAAGCGAGCTACCGGCTCTGCCCCCCGGGCACCGAGGCGAACTACCTCGACGTCGACGACGACCTGCGACGCCTGTGCACCTCGTAGCTGTCGGGGTGCTTTCCAGGGGTTGACACCGGGGCGGCCGCCCGCCCAGTATTCATCATGTGATGAATACTGGGAGTCCCGCGATAGCGGCTCGCGCCTTGACGGTGGTGCGCGGCGGCCGGACCGTCCTCGACGACGTGACCTTCGAGATCCCTCGCGGGACGGTGACCGGGTTGCTCGGCCCGAGCGGCTGCGGCAAGAGCACGCTGATGCGCTCGATCGTCGGCGTCCAGGTCGTCGCCGGCGGCACCGTCGAGGTCCTCGGCCGGTCCGCCGGGGCGGCTGGTCTGCGGCGGTCGGTGGGCTACGTCACGCAGGCGCCGTCCGTCTACTCCGACCTCACGGTCCGGGAGAACCTCCGGTACTTCGCCGCGGTGCTCGGCGCCCCGACCCACGACGTGGACCGGGTGGTGGCGGAGGTCGGCCTGACCTCGCACGCTGACGCGCTGACCGGCCGCCTCTCCGGAGGCCAGGAAGCGCGGGTGTCGCTGGCCGCCGCCCTCCTCGGCACACCGGAGGTGCTCGTCCTCGACGAGCCCACCGTCGGCCTCGACCCGGTGCTGCGGCGGGACCTGTGGGATCTGTTCGCCCGCCTGGCCGAGGCGGGCACCACCCTGCTGGTGAGCAGCCACGTGATGGACGAGGCGCAGCGTTGCCAGCGGCTGCTGCTGCTGCGGGAAGGGCGGATCCTCGCCGACGAGACGCCGGCGGCGCTCCTGGCCCGCACCGGCTCCGTGGACGTCGAGTCGGCCTTCCTGCACCTCGTCGAGATGGCCGGGTCGGCCCCTCGGGACGCGGCGCCGTCGCCGCAGCGGAGCCTGCGATGAACCCGAGGGTCACTCTCGCGACGGCGGGGCGGGTCCTGCGCCAGCTGCGCCACGACCACCGCACGCTCGCGCTGATGCTCGTGGTGCCTTGCGTCCTCATCTCGCTGCTGGCGTGGGTCTTCGACGGCACGCCGACGTTCGACCGGATCGGGGCCCCGCTTCTCGGCGTCTTCCCGTTCGTGGTCATGTTCCTGGTGACCTCGGTGGCGACGCTGCGCGAGCGCACCACTGGCACGCTGGAGCGGCTGCTCACGATGCCCATCGGCAAGCTCGACCTCCTCGCCGGCTACGCCCTCGCGTTCGGGCTCGTGGCCGTCGTGCAGGCGCTGGCCGCGACGACGCTGTCGGTGACCCTGCTCGACCTCGACGTCGCCGGGCCCGGGTGGCTGCTGCTGGTCGTCGCCGTCCTCGACGCCGTCCTCGGCATGGCCCTGGGGCTGTTGGTCAGCGCCTTCGCGGCCACCGAGTTCCAGGCCGTGCAGTTCCTGCCGGCCCTGGTGCTCCCGCAGTTCCTGCTCTGCGGTCTCCTCGTCCCGCGTGACCAGCTGGACACCGCACTGAACTGGGTGTCGGACGTGCTGCCGCTGTCCTACGCGGTCGACGCGATGAGCGCCATCTCCGCCAGCCCCGACCCCGACGTCCTCGTCGAGCTCTCCGTCGTTGCGGTCGCGATCGCGCTCGCCCTCGGGGTCGGCGCGGCGACCCTTCGCCGTCGTACGCCGTGAGCAGCCCCTGTCAGTGGTAGTGCCGGCGGCTGCTGCCCGGCGTCGACATGACCGGCGCCCGGTCTGCTGAAGCCGCGTCCCGCTCCTCGCCTTCGCCTTCCGCCTCGGTGGCGGCGAGCGGTGTGGTGATGTCCTCGAGCGGGCGCTGGGCGGCGTCGACCCCGAGGACGAGCTCGACGATGCCGGCGCCGATCATCAGGCCCGCACCCACGTAGTAGCCGCTCACGACGGCGTCGCGGCCCGACTCGATGAGCTTGCCGAAGTACACCGGTCCGATGATGCCGCCGATGCCGGTTCCGACCGCGTAGAAGAAAGCGATGGCCATCGCCCGGGTCTCCATCGGGAAGATCTCGCTCACGGTCAGGTAGGCGGCACTGGCCCCGGCGGAGGCGAAGAAGAAGACCGCGCACCACATAAGGGTGAGAGTCGTCGCGCTCAGCGCACCGCTGTTGAACATCACCCCGGTGAGGATCAGCAGCAGACCCGACAGGACGTACGTCAGGGTGATCATCACCCGCCGCCCGACGGTGTCGAAGAACCTCCCGAGGAGCAGCGGGCCCAGGAAGTTGCCGACGGCCAGGGGGATGAGGTACCACGGCGCGACCGCGGCATCCACCTTGAGGATCTCGGTGAGCACCAGCGCGAACGTGAAGAACACGGCGTTGTACAGGAACGCCTGCCCGATGAAGAGAGCCAGCCCGAGTGCCGAGCGCTTCGGGTAGGCCGTCACCATCGTCCGGGCGATCTCGCCGAAGCCGGTGCTCTTGCGCTGCTGAACGGTGATGTCCTGGTCGACCTCGTCGAGGCGCTCGTCCGTCGACTCCTCGACCGTGGCCTCGATGTCCTGCACGAGCTCCTCGGCCTTGCCCTCCTTGCCGTGGATGAACATCCAGCGCGGGCTTTCCGGCACGTAGCGGCGGACGATGAGGATGCACAGGCCGAAGAGGGCGCCGAGCCCGAAGGCGAGTCGCCAGCCGAGGTCCTTCGCGAAGAGGTCCTCGTTGAGCAGCACGACCGACAGCGCCGCGCCGAACGCCGTGCCCAACCAGAACGACCCGTTGATGATGAGGTCGACCCGGCCTCGGACCCGCGCGGGGATGAGCTCGTCGATCGCGGAGTTGATCGCGGCGTACTCCCCGCCGATGCCGGCGCCGGTGAAGAACCGGCAGGCGTAGAAGAACAGCGGGCTCATCGAGAACGCGGTGGCG
>JBOGDX010000041.1:0-11277 GCA_050743225.1 Actinomycetes bacterium
GAAGATGAAGCGCTTCATCTTCACGGAGCGCAACGGCATCTACATCATCGACCTCCAGCAGTCGCTGTCCTACATCGACCGCGCTTACGAGTTCATCAAGGAGACCGTCGCGCATGGCGGCTCTGTGCTGTTCGTCGGCACCAAGAAGCAGGCCCAGGAGACCGTGGCCGAGCAGGCCACCCGCGTGGGGATGCCTTACGTGAACCAGCGCTGGCTCGGCGGCATGCTCACCAACTTCCAGACCGTTCACGGTCGCTTGCAGCGTCTCAAGGAGCTCGAGCAGCTCGACTTCGACGACGTGCCCGGCTCGGGCATGACCAAGAAGGAGCTCCTCGTCCTGCAGCGCGAGAAGGAGAAGCTCGAGCGCACTCTCGGTGGGATCCGGGACATGTCGCGGGTCCCGAGCGCCGTGTGGATCGTGGACACCAAGAAGGAGCACATCGCGGTCGGGGAGGCTCGCAAGCTGGGCATCCCGGTCGTGGCCATCCTGGACACCAACTGCGACCCGGACGACGTCGACTACAAGATCCCGGGCAACGACGACGCGATCCGCTCCGTCACCCTGCTGACCCGGGTCATCGCCGACGCCGTCGCCGACGGCCTGATGGCCCGGGTGCGGACGTCGCAGGACTCCGAGGAGAAGCCGGGCCACGACGACGGCCAGCTCGCGACCGACGAGCCGCTCGCCGAGTGGGAGCAGGAGCTGCTGCGCGGCCGGGCCGCCGAGGGCACGCCAGCCCCCGCCGCCGGCGAGCCCGTCGAGGGCGCTGGTGTCGAGACGGCAACGAGCACCGAGGGCTCCGAGCCGGACCAGGCCTGACCGCCCCGCCGGACCCCGCTGATCACCGACGGACCCTCTGATCACCGTCAGACACTGAAGAGAGCGAGACTGCAAAGTCATGGCGAACATCACCGCCGCTGAGGTCAAGAAGCTCCGCGACTCCACGGGGGCCGGGATGATGGCGGCCAAGCGTGCGCTGGAGGAGGCGGGTGGCGACCACGACAAGGCCGGAGAGCTGCTGCGCATCAAGGGCGAGACCAAGGTCAAGGAGCGCGGCGCGGAGCGAACGGCCAGCAACGGCCTGGTCGCAGCCGCCGACGGCGCGATGATCCAGCTCAGCTGCGAGACCGACTTCGTCGCCAAGAACGAGCAGTTCCAGCAGCTCGCCGCCGACATCGTGGCCCACGCCCACAAGACCGGCACCGCCGACATCCCGGCACTGCTGGCCGAGACCCTCGCGGACGGTCGCAGCGTCCAGGAGAACATCGACTCGGTGGCCGCGGTGATCGGCGAGAAGCTCGAGCTGTCGGCAGTGGTCGTGCTCGGTGTCGACGGCGGCCAGATTGCCTCCTACATGCACCGCCGCAGCTCGGACCTGCCCCCGCAGGTCGGCGTGCTGGTGGAGTTCGAGGGGGAGAACCTCGATGCGGCGCGAGGGGCTGCCATGCAGGTCGCCGCCATGAAGCCGCAGTTCGTCTCGCGCGACGAGGTCCCCGCTGACGTCGTCGAGAGCGAGCGCCGCATCGCCGAGGCGACCGCCCGCGAGGAGGGCAAGCCCGAGCAGGCCCTCCCCAAGATCGTCGAGGGCAGGGTCAACGGCTTCTTCAAGGACGTTGCCCTGCTGGAGCAGGCGTCGGTCCAGGACAGCAAGAAGACGGTGAAGGCCGTGCTCGACGACGCCGGCATCACGGTGCGCCGGTTCGCGCGGTTCGAGGTCGGCGCGGGCTGAGCCGTTCGGTCGCCGGGCAGACCCGCCACCGGCTCCTGGCAGACTGCAGGGGCAGACCAACCGACCACAGCGAGGAGGCCGCGACCGTGCAGGATTCCAGCGAGGGACCCGGCACCGTCGGGGCCCCCTCGTCCTCGGACTCCCACCGCTACGACCGGGTGGTCCTCAAGCTCTCCGGGGAGGTCTTCGGCGGCGGCCGGGTGGGCGTCGACCCTGACGTGGTCGCGACGATCGCTCTGCAGATCGCCGACGTGCTGCGGACCGGCGTGCAGGTCGCCGTCGTGGTGGGCGGAGGAAACTTCTTCCGCGGGGCCGAGCTCCACCAGCGCGGGATGGACCGGGCCAGGGCCGACTACATGGGCATGCTGGGCACCGTCATGAACTGCCTCGCCTTGCAGGACTTTCTCGAGAAGCAGGGCGTCGACACCAGGGTCCAGTCGGCGATCGCGATGGGGCAGGTGGCGGAGCCCTACATCCCGCGACGCGCCATGCGCCACCTGGAGAAGGGACGGGTCGTCATCTTCGGCGCGGGCGCCGGCATGCCGTACTTCTCGACCGACACGGTCGCGGCGCAACGATCGCTGGAGATCGGCGCGGACGTGCTGCTCATGGGAAAGAGCGGCGTCGACGGGGTCTACGACTCCGACCCCAAGTCCAACCCGGATGCCGTGCGCTTCGACCGCCTGTCCTACGACGAGTTCCTCTCCCGCGGGCTGAAAGTGGCAGACGCCACGGCGATCAGCCTCTGCCGGGACAACGGGCTGCCTGTCGTCGTGTTCAATCTCACCGGTGAGGGCAACATCGCCCGCGCCGTGCACGGCGAGAAGATCGGCACAGTGATCGGGCCGGACACGTGACCGGCGCCGGACCGACCCGGCCGGCCCGGCGCACGACGACCGACACCAACGACTGACGCAGGAGACCGACGTGATCGACGAGACACTCTTCGAGGCCGAGGAGAAGATGGAGAAGGCCGTCTCCGTCGCGCGCGAGGACTTCTCCTCGATCCGCACCGGCCGGGCCAACCCGGGGATGTTCAACAAGATCCTCGTGGACTACTACGGGGCACCGACGCCGGTCAACCAGCTCGCCTCGTTCCATGTCGCCGACCCCCGGATGCTCACGCTCACGGCCTTCGACAAGGGGTCGATGACCGCGATCGAGAAGGCCATCCGTGACTCCGACCTCGGCGTCAACCCGACGAACGACGGCGCGATCATCCGCGTGGTGTTCCCACAGCTGACTGAGGAACGGCGCAAGGAGTACATCAAGGTCGCCCACCGCAAGGCGGAAGATGCCAAGGTCTCCATCCGCAACGTCCGACGGCACGCGAAGGACGAGCTCGACCGCCTCGCCAAGGACGGCGAGGTCGGCGAGGACGACGCGGCGCGCGCCGAGAAGGAGCTGGAGAAGGTCACCCAGCGGTACGTCGCGACCGTGGACGAGATGCTCAAGCACAAGGAGTCCGAGCTCCTCGAGGTCTGAGGGTGCTCGGCGTCGTGTCGCGATGACCACCGACCGGTCACCGGACCCCCAACCGCGGGAGAGCGTCTCCCCGCTCGAGCCGGTCCCCATGGAGCCGGTTCCGCCGCCGGAGCGGCGAAGCCGGGCAGGGCGCAACCTCCCCGCCGCAATCGGTGTCGGAGCGGGGCTGGGTGCGCTCATCCTCGTCTCCCTCTACGTCTGGAAGGCCGCGTTCGTCGCGGTCCTCGTGGCCGCCTCCCTGCTGGCCATCTGGGAACTCACCAACGCCTTCCACGCGGGCCGGGTACGCACCCCCGTGGTCCCCATCGCCGTCGGTGCCGTGGCGATCATCGTCTCCGCGTACGCGGGGGGCAGCGAGCCCATGGTCGTCGCGCTGATGCTCAGCGTGCTCGCGACCCTGCTGTGGCGCCTTCCGGAGAACCCGCGCGGCTTCGTGCGAGACGTCACGGCCGGGGTGTTCGTCACCATGTACGTCCCGTTCCTCGTTGCCTTCGCCGCACTTCTCGTGCGAGTCGACGACGGCCCGGACCGCGTCGTCGTGTTCGTCCTGCTGACCGTGCTCAGCGACGTCGGCGGGTACGCGGCGGGTGTGCTCTTCGGTCGGCACCCGATGGCGCCCAGCGTCAGCCCGAAGAAGTCCTGGGAGGGCTTCGCCGGGTCGGCGTTGTTCACCGGCGCCGGCGGTGCCGTCGTGCTCCCCGCGCTGCTCGGTGGTGCGCCCTGGGAGGGGGTGCTGGTCGGGCTGGCCGTGATGGCCGTGGCCACCCTCGGCGACCTCGGCGAGTCGATGATCAAGCGTGACCTCGGCATCAAGGACATGGGCAGCCTGCTGCCCGGGCACGGCGGGCTGATGGACCGGCTCGACTCGCTGCTGCTTGCCGCTCCGGTCACGTACCTGTTGCTGACCTGGCTCGTGCCGGTCTGACCCGAGAGTCCACGATGCCCGCTGAAGGAGAGCTCACGTTCGCGGCGCCGCGTCGTGCCAAACCGCCTCGGCACCTGGCCGACCTCACGCCGGCCGAACGCCGCTCCGCGGTCGCCGAGCTAGGGGAGCCGCGGTTCCGCGCGAACCAGCTCTCCACCCACTACTTCGGACACCTGGCCGACGACTCGCAGCGCATGACGGACATCCCGAAAGCGTCCCGGGAACAGCTGGCCGAAGCGCTCCTCCCGCAGCTTCTCACCCCCGTCCGGCACCTCGAGGCCGACGGCGGCGCGACCCGCAAGACGGTGTGGCGGCTCTTCGACGGCGCGACCGTCGAGAGCGTCCTGATGCGCTACCCCGGACGTGTGACGATGTGCGTGTCGTCGCAGGCCGGGTGCGGCATGAACTGCCCGTTCTGCGCCACGGGACAGGCGGGCCTCACGCGCAACATGTCGGCGGGGGAGATCGTGGACCAGGTCGTGGCCGGTGCCCGCTGGCTGCGCCGCGGAGAGGTCCCCGGTGGACCAGGGCGCGTGTCCAACGTGGTCTTCATGGGCATGGGGGAGCCGATGGCCAACTACCGGGCGGTGCTCGGCGCGGTGCGAGCGCTCACGGACCCGACCCCGGACGGCCTGGGGCTCTCGCAGCGCAGCGTGACGGTGTCGACGGTCGGTCTCGTGCCGGCGATCGAGCGGCTGACGGGTGAAGGTCTGAACGTGACTCTGGCGGTGTCCCTGCACGCGCCTGACGACGAGCTGCGTGACACCCTCGTCCCGGTCAACACACGCTGGAAGGTCGCGGAGGTGCTCGACGCCGCCCGGCGATACTTCGACACCACCGGTCGTCGCGTGAGCATCGAGTACGCCCTGATCCGCGACATCAACGACCACGCCTGGCGGGCGGACCTCCTGGGCACGGAGCTCAACCGCCGCGGGCGGGGGTGGGTGCACGTCAACCCGATCCCGCTCAACCCGACACCAGGCTCGAAGTGGACGGCTAGCGACCCACAGGTCGAGCGCACGTTCGTCTCGCGGCTTCGGGCGCATGGAGTCCCGACGACGGTTCGCGACACGAGGGGACGCGAGATCGACGGCGCCTGCGGCCAGCTCGCCGCGGTGACCGGATGACCCACGACCGCTTCCCGCGGGCCCGCCGTCTGCACAAGGGCTACCACCGGCGTCAGGTCGACGCGTTCATCAACCACATCGAGGTGTCACTGAGCGGCGTGTTCCCCGTACCCACGGCGTCCGAGGTCCGGACGGCCGGGTTCGAGCTGGTGCGCAGGGGCTACGAAACCAACGCGGTCGACACGGCGCTCGATGCGCTGGAGGAACGCGTCCTGGCCGCGCAGGGTGCCGTCGCCGGCCGGCGTGGTCGCGTGGACGCGTCGAGCGAGGCCGAGTTCCTCAAGGGCGAGCTCGCGGCGCCCTACATGAAGCGGTTCCCGCGGGCGAAGTCGCTGCACCGCGGCTACGACATCGATGACGTGGACGACTTCATCGACCGGGTCGTCGGCTCGCTGGACGGTCAGGCTGCACTCAGCGTCGACGACGTGCGCACCGCCCCGTTCCGGGCCCGGCGCGGCGGCTACCGCGAGGACGCCGTCGACGAGACGCTGGACCGCGTGGTCGAGCTCTTCCTCCTGCTCAAGCAGCAGGCGGCGCGCGAGGCCACTGCGGAAAAGCCGGCCCGCGTGCCCCCAGAGGGCTGATGGGCGCTCGGACGTCCACGCCCCTTCCGTCGGTGCCCCGGAACCGGTAGGGATGCCTGCATGGGGACCTACCACGACGCGTTCCGGCAGAGCATCACCGACCCGGCCACCTTCTGGGGTGACGCCGCCCGCCGGATCGACTGGCGATCGGCTCCCGCAACCGTGCTCGACGCCTCCGCGGCGCCGTTCCACCGATGGTTCCCCGACGGCACCCTCAATACCTGCGAGAACGCACTGGACAGGCACGTCGCGGCGGGGGACGGTGACCGGCTCGCGCTCGTCTACGACAGCCCAGTGACGGGCACGAAGCGTACGTACACCTACGCCCAGCTGCTGGACGAGACGGCGACCTTCGCCGGCGCGCTGGCGTCCCTCGGGGTGACCAGGGGCGACCGGGTCGTCATCTACCTGCCGATGATCCCCGAGGCCGTCGTCGCCATGCTGGCCTGCGCCCGACTGGGCGCGGTGCACTCCGTTGTGTTCGGTGGCTTCGCGGCACAGGAGCTTGCGATCCGGATCGATGACGCGCAGCCGAAGGTCGTGCTCTCCGCGTCGTGCGGGATCGAGGTCGCGCGCGTCGTCGAGTACAAGCCGCTGCTCGACCGGGCGCTCGACCTGGCGACGCACCAGCCCGACCACGTCGTGGTGCTGCAGCGCCCGCAGGCCGAGGCATCGCTGCATTCCCCCCGGGACCTCGACTGGCAGGAGCTGGCGGCCAAGGCCGAACCCGCCGAGTGCGTTCCCGTCTCGGCCACCGACCCGCTGTACGTGCTGTACACCAGCGGCACGACGGCCAAGCCCAAGGGCGTGGTGCGCGACAACGGCGGGCACGCGGTCGCCCTGCTGTGGAGCATGGACCACATCTACGACGTACGGCCGGGGGATGTCTGGTTCACGGCGTCCGACGTGGGCTGGGTCGTCGGGCACTCCTACATCGTCTATGCCCCGTTGCTGGTGGGCGCGACGACGGTGCTCTACGAGGGCAAGCCCGTCGGGACGCCCGACGCCGGGGCCTTCTGGCGCGTGGTGGCCGAGTACGGCGTGACGGCGATGTTCACCGCGCCCACCGCCATCCGTGCCGTGAAGAAGGAGGACCCGAAGGGCGACCTCCTGTCGGCCCACGACGTGTCGACGCTGAGGACGCTGTTCCTGGCCGGGGAGCGGCTGGACCCCGACACCTGGGAGTGGGCCACGGCGCGACTCGGCGTGCCGGTCGTCGACCACTGGTGGCAGACGGAGACCGGGTGGCCCATCGCGGCCAACCTGCGAGGGCTCGAGCCGATGACGATCAAGCCCGGCTCGCCGACGGTCCCCGTTCCCGGCTGGGACGTGCGCGTGCTCGACCCCGCGGGCCGGGAGGTGCCGCGCGGGACAGAGGGGGCGATCTGCATCAGGCTGCCGCTGCCTCCCGGAGCGCTCACCACCCTGTGGCACGACGACGAGCGGTTCGTCTCGTCGTACCTCTCCGCGTTCGACGGGTACTACCTCACGGGTGACGGCGGCTACGTCGACGAGGACGGCTACCTGTACGTCATGGGTCGCACCGACGACGTCATCAACGTGGCGGGGCACCGGCTCTCGACCGGGTCGATGGAAGCCGTCGTCGCGGGCCATCCCGCCGTGGCGGAGTGCTGCGTGATCGGTGTGCGCGACGAGCTCAAGGGCCAGGTGCCACGAGGGCTGGTCGTGCTCAAGGCCGGGAGCGAGGTCGACCCGGACGACCTGCGGGCCGAGCTCGTGCAGAGGGTGCGCGACGAGATCGGGGCCGTCGCGTCGTTCAAGCTGGTCGACGTCGTGGCAGCGCTGCCCAAGACCCGGTCCGGCAAGATCCTGCGCCGGTCGCTGCGTGCGATCGCCGACGGCAAGGACGAGCCGGTGCCGTCGACGATCGAGGACCCGGGTGTCCTTGACCAGCTCAAGCCGACGCTGCGCGGGAGCTAGCCGCTGAGATCGACGTAGCGGCGGGCGGCGTCGACCGCTTGCCGGATGTAGCCACCGCCGAAGAGCACCGCGTGCACAAGCAGGGGGTGCACCTGGTGCAGCGCCACGCGCTCGCGCCAGCCGGGTGCGAGAGGGAATGCCTCGTCGTAGGCCGCCAGCACCCGGTCCAGATGCGGCAGCCCGAACAGCGACAGCATGGCGAGGTCGGTCTCACGGTGCCCGCCGTGGGCCGCGGGGTCGACGAGCACCACGCCCGATGCGGACCAGAGGACGTTGCCGGACCACAGGTCGCCGTGCAGCCGGGCGGGCGGCTCGGCCGGTCCCGCGACGTCGTCGTGTGTGGCGAGCCGCTCGCAGAGCCGGTCGAGGACGGACCCGGCATCTCTGTCCCCTGCGGCGCGGGCGAACGGGGCGATCCGATGCTCGGCGTAGAACGGTCCCCAGCCGTCGGGGGCGGTGGTCGTGGCGTGCGGGAGAGGCAGTGTCGCGATGTACCCGTCACCGGCCCATCCCGCGGGCGGGCTGCCGTGGTGCGGCGCTCCCGCCCGATGGGTCGCGGCCAGCCCCCGCCCAAACGCTTCCGCGGCCGCGGCGCTCGGGGGGCGCTGGTGGACGTACGGCAGGACGAGGCGTTCATCCGTGACCTCCTGCACGGTGGGCAGCGCGACCCCACCCCGGGGCATCGCCTCGGCCAGCCAGGCGAGACCGGCGGCCTCGACCGCGAAGAAGCCCGGCGGCGCACCCACCCGGGACTTGGTGAAGATGTCGGGCACGGGCGTCAGGCCGATCGGCCGACGCCGTCGCGCTGCAGCTGGGAGAGGATGCCGCGACAGCCCTCCTCTACCTGGCGCAGCACCACGGCGAAGTCCTCCGCGCCCCCGTAGTAGGGGTCCGCCACGTCGAGGTCCGAGTCAGTGTCACTGGCGAAGCTGTCAATGGCGAAGCTGTCAATGGCGAAGCTGCGCAGGAGGCGCACCTTGTCGCGGTCCCGGGCCTCGACCGCGAGCGAGCGCAGCTCCCGGAGGTGGCCGCGGTCGAGGGCCACGACGAGGTCGCGTTCGGCGAACCAGCGGCGGTCGAACGCGCGAGCCCGGTGGCCGCTCCCGTCGTACCCTGCGTTCCCGAGTGCCGCGACCGCTCGGCGGTCGGCGGCGTCGCCCACGTGCCAGTCCCCGGTGCCCGCCGAGTCCACCCGGACCAGAGTTGCGAGTCCGGCGTCGTCGAGGAGCCGTCGCATCACCGCCTCGGCCATCGGCGACCGGCAGATGTTGCCGGAGCAGACGAAGCAGATGCGGTAAGCCACCGCGCCATCTTGACAGTCGGGCAGATGCGACGACCACGCCGATCATGATCACCGCCGCGCCGGCGACCGCGTCGATCAGGTAGTGGTTGGCCGTGGCCACGACCACAACAACCGTGCCGGTCACGTACGTCACGGCGGCCGCGCGCGCCCATGCGTGGGACGTGCACAGGAACACCACCCAGCCGCACCAGAGGGCCCACCCGACGTGCAGTGACGGCATCGCGGCGAGCTCGTTCGTGAGACCGCCGAGGCCCCGCGGCGCGCTGGCGTTCGCTCCCCACCACCCGTGCTCGGCCGTGGTCGCGAGGGTGTCCACGAAGCCGGGCAGCATGCGTGGCGGCGCCGTGGGCAGCAGGACGAAGCCGATCAGGCCGATGGCGGAGCCGAGTACGAGAGCGTTGCGCACGAGCCGGTAGCGATCCGGGTGCCGCCGATAGGCCCACAGCAGGACGGTCGGTGTCACGACGTAGTGCAGGAGCGAGTACCAGAAGCTGCTGGCGACGGCGAGGTGCGGCGCCCCGGACAGCGCGGCGTTGGCCCACAGCTCGACGTCCAGGCCTACGGCGGCCTCCACATCGAGCAGGGCCCGGGCGTTCGCGGTGGCGGTTGCGACGTCCGCGTCCGAGACGAGCCGCGCCGCCGCGTAGGCCAGGTAGAGCAGCGCGAGCAGCGTGAGCTCGCGGGTGGGCGCGGGCAGCGGTCGAGGGCGGGCGGTCGTGTCGAGCACGCACCCGAGCCTGGACGCGGGTGAGCCGTCCGGACATCGGTGAGCGACCCGAGGCCGACCCTGGTCGGACCCTGACCGGGCTCAGGGTCGCCGGCGGGCTCGCACCTGGCCCCGTGGGCTGGTGTGATCCTCTCGGAGCGGAGGTGGGTCAAGTGCAGGTCATGTTCGTCAGTCCAGAAGGTGTCGAGGACCACCCGGTGGGTGCCATCCGCCCGCTGCTGGCCCGCGAAGGCGGATTCGTGTGGGTCGACGTGGAGCAGTGGGACGAGGCCCAGGAGGCGGTGCTCGCGGACCACTTCGGCTTCCACGAGATGGCGCTACGGGCGTGCCGGGAGCGCAACCACATGCCGGCAACGCACGCGTACGCCGACCACGTCTTCGTCGTGCTGCACGCCCCGGAGCCGGGGGCGTACGGCCACGTCCATCTGCTCGAGCTCGACCAGTTCATCGGCGAGCGGTTCCTCGTCACCGTGCACGGTCCGCTGAACCCTGAGGTGCCCCTGGAGCGGGCGCTGGAGGAGACACGGTCGGTGCTGCACCGGATGGAGTCCGGTCGGTTCTCGCCGGTGTCCCCGATGGAGCTCTCCTACGCGGTCGTGTCAGCCGTGGTCCGTCGGCAGCGCTCGGCGGTGACCGCGGTCGCGGAGAAGGTGGCGACACTCGAGCGGCGCGTGATGGCCGGCAGCTTCCGCAACCCGGAGGTGTTCCTGGAGGAGATGTTCCTGGTCCGGCACGAGCTGCTGACCGTGCGCACCATGGCCGCGCAGACGCACGACGTGTACGCCCGGCTGGCGCACCTCGGCAGGTTCGTCCGCGCCGAGGACCGCCCGTTGCTGGAGGACCTCTCGGACCAGTTCGACCGCGTGCGCAGCATCAGTGACGGCGAGAAGGAGTTCCTGTTCGGGGTCATCGACCTCTACCAGACGCGGATCACGACGAAGATGACGGTCGCCATGGAACGCCTCGCCGTCCTCGCCGCGGTCACCCTTCCCGTCACCGCCCTGGCATCGATCTACGGCATGAACGTCATCGTCAACGAGAGCACCCACTGGCCGGGGCTCCTGCTGGTCATCGCCGTGATGGTGACGATCAGCGGGACCCTGTTGCGCTGGACGAAGAAACAGGGTTGGTGGTGACGCCCAACGTCAGCGGCCCAGCAGCCGGTTCACCAGACCGGCCCGACGGGCCGGCCGCGCCGTCCGCGCCTCCACCCGGTCGGCGGTGGTCATCGCGGCGAGGGCGGCGCTCACGCCGAGCCAGCGCAGGGGTTCGGGCTCCCAACGCCGCGATCGGTGCCCGACCCACGGCAGGGCCGTGAGCTCGGTGTCCCTGCCGAGCACGAGGTCGGTGAGGGTGCGGCCCGCGAGGTTCGTCGTCGAGACCCCGTCCCCGACGTACCCACCGGCCCAGGCGAGCCCGGACCGTCGGTCGAGCCCCACCGACGCGCACCAGTCG
>JBOGDX010000042.1:0-11226 GCA_050743225.1 Actinomycetes bacterium
GTCCCGGTGACCGCGAGCACGGCGAGCGTGACGGCTAGCGCGGTCAGCACCCGTTTCAGCGGTCGGGTCGGCGCCGCGTGGCGGGCGCGCGGCGAGTGGCGCCGCCGTCCAGCGAGCTTCTGCACCGGGTGGCTCAGTCCTTCGTCGGGAACGTACGGCATCGACGGTCGGCCCTGGTTACGGCAGCCGACAGGACGCGTACGGCGGGGGTAACCGTCGAGTCTAGGGCATTCCCGCCCCTCGCCCTCATCCGCGCGGGCGCCACGCCGGGAGCAGGCCGCCCGAGTCGCCGAGGGCCGCGACGAGACCCTCCTGCTCGACCCGACCCGGCAGCCGCGCGGGGTCGAGGTGACGGCAGAGGACCGCTGTGACGGAGGAGGCCAACGGGACCAGGACGGTGCCGAGCACGGTGTCGAGGTCGCGGATCGGGTCGGTCACCAGGAGGCGGCCGCCCGGTTCCAGCGACGACGCCACGGTGGCGGCCGCGACCAGGTCTGCGGCGCCCAGCGCGCCGTCGGCGACGACCAGGCCGGCGGCCACCGCCGCGCCAGGGGTCGGGTCGAAACGGTCGCCGTGGCCGGGAACCTCGCGGTCGTAGTCAAGGGCGGTGCGGTACGACGGTGAGCCGCCCGGCCGGGGCAGCCCCATCGGGCCCAGGCCCAGCGAGACGACCGCGTCGGCGTCGGCGGCGGCAGCCTCGTGCGTGACGACGGCAACGGCGGCCGCCTCGCCCGCGGTCAGGTCCACCACCATCCCGACCTCCCAGCAGGCCTGCACCCAGACCGCCGCCTGCCAGTGCACGGGAAAGGCGATGGTCGCCCGCTCGCCCGGCTGGGCGTCGAGGTCGTCGCGGAGCAGGTTCGCGGTCTTGGCGACCCAGTTCGCGAAGGTGAGCACGGACAGCTCGGTGCGCTCACCGGTCGCGTCGTCATAGAACGTGAGCAGCGGCCGGGAGGGGTCACGGCGCACCGCGTCCGCCAGCAGCGCGGCAGGGGTCGGGTCAGGGGTCGGGTCAGGCACGGCCGCCCAGGCTACGACCCCACCTTCCTGCGAAAGGATCACGCCCGCGTGATCATTTTCGGGGAGGCTGGCGGGGTCGTTCGGGCGGACTCCGCGTGGTCGGCGTGCTCGGGTCATGGCTTCGCAAACTCTGGCGGGCCGTACACGCCGAGTTGGTCAAGACACGGGGCTCCGGAGTCGATCTGGGACAGACTGGCCCGGAATCGCACACCATCAGTACCACCAGTCACATGCGTCACAGCAGTGTCAGACAACGGTTCGTCGCGCGGGCTGTCCGTGCGGCCAGGGGTGGGCCGACCAGGGGGCCGGCGCCGCGCCCGGCCGACTGCGGGGTCCGCTCGGGTCCGCCGCTCCTCGCACCTGCAAAGGCACTCCCGACATGCCCAAGGCTCGCTCCGCCGTCCTCCTCAGCGTCCTGGTCCCGCTGGCCACCGCGCTGCCCGTGGTGACCATGCCGCAGGCCGCGCCGCGGCCGGTCACCCCCGAGGTACGGCACCTGGCACTGTCGGGAGTCGACCTGTCCGGGGTCGGGCGCACGAGCGTGCGACGGAGCCTGAACGCGTCCACCGACGCCCGAGCGGCGGTCGCCGCGACGCGACGAGGGCGCGCAGCCGGGGCGCCGGAGGTGCTCGTCTCGCGCCGTGCGCTGGCCGAGTTCTCCCTGCTCGGCGTGACCTGGCGCCGTACGACACCTGCGCCCGAGCTCACGGTGCTGGTCCGCTCCCGCGGCGACGGCGGGTGGACGGCGTGGACCGCTCTCGACCAGACGCCGGACCCGCGCGCCGCCGAGGCCGATCGCGCTCGCCCCGGCACCGAGCCGCTCTGGGTCGGACCCTCCGACGGCTACCAGGTGCGGGTCGATGTCCGCGAGGGCAGCGTCCCGCGCGGGCTGCGTATCGACCTCATCGACCCGGGCAGTTCGCCGGCCGACGCGGAGCCGAGACCGACCCACCCGGCCGCGATTGTGCACGCCGCTGCCGGCATGCCGACGATCTACTCCCGGGCCCAGTGGGGAGCAGACGAGCGGCTGCGGCGGAACGCCCCGAGCTACAACAGCACGATCAAGGCCGGCTTCGTCCACCACACCGCCGGGTCCAACAACTACTCCGAGGCCGACGTCCCCAAGATCCTGCGGGCGATCTACGCCTACCACGTCAAGGGCAACGGCTGGTCCGACGTCGGCTACAACTTCCTGGTCGACCGTTTCGGCCGCCTCTGGGAGGGCCGCTACGGCGGCATGGACCGGGCCGTCGTCGGAGCGCACACCGGCGGCTTCAACGTCGACACGTTCGCCGTCTCGGCGATCGGCAACTACGACAAGGCCGCGGCCACTCCGCAGATGGTCGACTCGATCGCCCGGGTCATGGCCTGGAAGCTCGCGATGAGCTTCCGCGACCCCAACGGCACGACCGTGCTCACGTCGCAGGGCGGGGGCACGTCGCGGTACTCCGCGGGAACGAAGGTGACGTTCGCGACGGTGTCCGCGCACCGTGACGCCGGCACGACCTCCTGTCCGGGCGGCAACCTGTACGCGCAGCTTGCGCAGATCCGGGCGCTGACCACGTCGTACCTCGGAACGACGATGTACTCCCCACGCACGTCCACGGCCGCCGCCGTCTACGGCACGGGTGCCTCGATCACCACCACGGCGTCCGTCAACACCGACCAACAGTGGCGGCTGGAGATCCGCGAGGTGTGTCGCGGAACCCTGGTCCGCACGTTCACCGGATCCGCGTCGCCGAGCGCACCCATCAGTGCGCTGTGGGACCTGCGCGACGATGCCGGGGTCGCGGTCAGACCCGGGGCGTATGCGTTGAGCCTGGTGAGCGCCGACGCGACAGCCAGCAGCTACACCTGGACCTCGACCGTCACGGTCAACGCGGCGCGGACCACACCGGCGGCGGTCGGCGCCGCCGCCCCACCCGGCCGGACCAGCTTCGTCCCCGTCGACCCCATCGAGCTCTTCGACACCCGCGACGCCGCGAACCTGCCGGTCGGCCCGCAGCAGCAGCTGAACCTGCGCGTCGCCGGGCTGGGGAAGCTGCCCGAGACGGGTCTCGGCGCCGTGGCGCTGAACATCTCCGCGAGCTGCGCGACGGCGACCACGACCGTGAAGGCATGGGCAGCCGGCACCCGCAGACCGTCCTCGGCGGCGCTCAACGTCCTCGCCGGGTCCGGCGCGTCGGCACTGGCCGTCACTGCCGTCGGGGCCGACGGGGTCGTCAGCCTGTACAACCGGTCGGGCACGACAGAGCTCGCGGTGCACGTCGTCGGCTACTACCCGGTCAGCGGCGGTCAGCTGTTCCGACCCAGCAAGCCGCTGCGCCTCTACGACTCCAAGCGCGACCCCCGTGGACCGCTTGCTGCGGGCGCCGAGCGCACCGTCACCATGCCCACCCTCTCGGGCGTCCCGGCGACGTCCATGACAGGTGCGCTGCTGAACGTGACGGCGACCCGCGCATCGGGCAGCGGCTCGGTGACCGTCCAGGGGACCGACAGCTCGCGCAACAGCGCGACCGTCCGGTTCGCCCCCGGTGCGACGGTGAAGAACCGCGCGGTGGCCCGGCTGACGGACGGTTCCTTCAAGGTCACCGGGCACGACGCGACGTCGCACGTGGTCGTCGACGTCGTGGGCTGGTGGGCACCGCCGGAGGTCGTCCGTGGGCGGCTGTACCAGCCCAAGGCAGCGACCCGGGTGCTCGACACACGGAAGGGCATCGGCGTGCCGCGTGGCCGCGTCGGCGCGGGCGGCGTCGTCAAGGTCAGGGTGGCAGGGAAGGGCAAGCCGGTGCCCGGCACCGCCCGGGCCGTGGTGATGAACCTCACCGCGCGCAAGGCGACCCGGGCGACGTTCGTCACCGCCTGGCCGAACGGCAGGCGGCGACCGGCGTTCCCCGACCTCAGCGTGCCGGCCTGGCGGACGACGGCCAACCTGGTCGTGGTGCGGGTCGGCGCGAAGAACCGTGTGAGGGTCACGAACGGCAGCGGTTCGACCCACCTGGTCGGGGACATCGTCGGTTACTACCCGTAGGTGCCCGCCGGTAGGGTGACGGCCGTCATGAGCCACGACCCCGCCGCCGCCACCGCCCAGCTCCCCGTCACCGAGGTGCTCGCTCCGGAGCCCGAAGCGGTCGCCGCGCCGGCACCCGTCGCCGACCGCAGCGGCGCTCCGCTGGTGACGATCGTGCTGCCCTGCTACAACGAGCACGAGCACGTCGTCGAAGAGGTCGAGCGGATCTGCGCCGCGATGGACACGTCCGGGCACACCTACGAGCTGCTCGCCATCGACGACGCGTCCACGGACGAGACCTTGGCGCTGCTCGAGGACGCCCAGCCGCGGTTCCCGAACCTGCGCCTGATGCCGTTCCGGCGCAACGGCGGGTCTGGCACCGCCCGGCGGATCGGCACCTTGGACGCGCGCGGCGAGATCGTCGTGTGGACCGACGCGGACATGACCTACCCCAACGAGCGCATCCCCGAGCTCGTGTCGATGCTGCTCGACGACCCGACGTACGACCAGGTGGTCGGCGCACGCACCAGCGAGGAGGGCACCCACAAGATCCTTCGGGTGCCGGCGAAGTGGATGATCCGCAAGCTCGCCGAGCGGCTGTCCAACTCGTCGATCCCCGACCTGAACTCCGGGCTGCGCGCATTCCGCCGCTCCGTGTCGCTGCCGTACCTGCGGCTGCTGCCGCCCGGGTTCAGCTGCGTCACGACCATCACGCTGGCGTTCCTCTCCAACCAGCACGACATCAAGTACGTGCCCATCGACTACGCGAAGCGCTCCGGGCGGTCGAAGTTCCACTTCGTCAAGGACGCCTACCGCTACATCCTGCAGGTGCTGCGGATGGTGATGTACTTCAACCCGCTCAAGGTCCTCATGCCGCTCGCGCTGTGGCTGCTGGTGATCGGCGTCGCCAAGGGTGTCTACGACATGGTCGTCCACCCGGTGCGCTTCTCGGTGAACACGGTGCTCATCTTCATCACCGGCATGCTGATCGCGGCGCTGGCTCTGCTGGCGGACCTGATCGTCCGGTCCCGCTCGGAGGTCTAGCACCGCCGTGGCCGAGTCCCCCGTCGAGGAGGACGCAGCCGAGCGCACTTCACGGCGTACGTCGGGGCGGCGGGTCCTGCTCTCGGGGCTGCTCGTCGTGGCGATGGTCGTCGCGTTCGGGTGGGCACTCGCCGGTCAGTGGTCGGAGATCGTGGACCAGCTCGGCGAGCAGCGGCCCGCCGTCCTTGCCGGGTCGCTGGCACTTGCCCTGGCCGGGGTCTACCTGAGCTTCCTGCTGTGGCGCGGTGTGCTGGCCACGCTCGACTCGCCGATCGCCGTGCGACCGGCGGCCCGGCTGTTCTTCGTGACCCAGCTCGGAAAGTACCTGCCCGGCGCGGTCTGGCCGGTCGTCGCCCAGATGCGGATGGGTCGCGAGATGGGCGTGCCCCGGCAGCGGATGGCGTTGGCCTTCCTGCTGACGCTCGGGCTGACGACCCTGGTCGGCGTGCTCGTCGGCGTGGCCGCGCTGCCCGCCTTGCTGAGGGCGGAGGGCCGCGTCGTCCTGCTCGGCCTACTCGTGGTGCCGGTGCTCGTCGCGCTCCTCGTGCCGCGGGTGCTCAACGGGCTCTTGGACCGGGGACTGCGGCTCATCGGCCGACCGCCGCTCGAGCGCCCCTTCACCGAGCGCGACGTCGTACGCGGCGTCTGCTGGGCGCTGCTGTTCTGGCTCGTCTACGGCGGCCACGCCTGGCTGCTGGCGGTCGGGCTCGGGGCGGACCCGCTGGAGGCGCTGCCCGTGGCGATCGGGGGGTTCGCGATCGCCTTCTCGTTGGGGCCGCTGCTCGTCGTGCTGCCGGCAGGGGCTGGGGTACGCGAGGCCGTGCTCGTCGTGCTCCTCGCGGGTGTGCTCACGACGCCGGAGGCGACGGCGGTCGCGTTGACGTCGCGCGGGATCCTGATGCTGACGGACGGCCTGCTCGCCGGCGCGTCGGTGCTGCGCGGCGGTCGGCCTTGAGGGAGGCCAGGACTAGGGCATGCCACCCGCTGCCCTCAGACCTGCACCCGCTGGAGTGCAGGTCTGAGCGGCCGGGCCGGGTGGCCCCAGTCCTGCACCCGCTCGAGTGCAGGTCTGAGGCTGGTGAGTTCGGCCCCCCCAGGGTGGCCGCCACCGCTGGATTCCAGGACGGCTGCCGGCCGGATGCCTGGTGTCACCCCGGCAGTGAGTCGGGCCTTCGGGCGCGGGCCACCAGCCCCGGGCCGGTGTTGGGAAATGCGCGCTGGACCGCCCGGAACGGCAGAGTGCCGACCCGGGCGGCCGTCGCGGCAAGCGACGTCGACGGCTGCAGCGTTCGACCGCTGGCGTCGGACCGCTCCGCCATCGTCGACGCAGACGTCTCCGCGGGAACGCTTGCCAGCCGCCGCCGGCCGGCCGCGTTGCGACCAGCTTCCAGGACGTACCCGAGCGGCATCCCGAAGTGCACCATCTCCACGTTGACCAGCCCGGCCGCCGACAGCAACGCACGCAGCACCGGCGGGTCGTACCGCCGGAAGTGCCCCACCATCTCGTCCGCAGCGCCGAACCGCTTCTGCCACGCGGGTGTCGACAGCAGCACAGATCCGCCGGGTCGCAGCCGGTCCGCCCAGGACCGCAGCGCGGAGTGGTCGTCCTCGATGTGCTCGATGACCTCGAACGCGCAGACCAGGTCGAACGACTCGTCCGGAGTGACCACGGACAGGTCGCCGTGCCGCACCTCGCCGCGGCCGCCGGCGTCGGCCAGCCGCCTTCGCGCGACGCCGCTCGAGGTAGCGTCCGGCTCCACGCCGAGGTACTCGTAGCTCTGCGCCAGCCGCGCGCCGAAGCCGCCCTGCCCGCAGCCGACCTCGAGCACGCGGAGCGACCGGTCGGGCGGCGGCAGCAGCCGGTGCACGACCTCCCACCGCAGCCAGCCGTTGGGGCTCAACGGCGGGAGCGCGACGTCGATGGGCATCAGACCTCCGGGGGTACGACGGTGAGCAGGCGGTCGTGCAGCGGGCCGACGACGCGTACAGGTGTGAAGTGTTCGCGGGCGAGCCGGGTCGCGGCCGCACGGGCCTCCGTCAGGCGGTCGCGGTCCTTGGCGAGCAGGCGCAGGGTCTCGGCCAGCACGTCGGCGTCTCCGGGAGGGACGAACAGCGCGGCGTCGCCGAGCACCCGGCGCTGGGGTGCGGTGTCCGACGTGACCAGTGCGCAGCCTGCTGCGGCGCCCTGGAAAACCTTGTTGGGCACCACCCGGGCCGCCTTCGCGGCCGAGCCGAAGATGCCGAGGCAGACGTCGTGGGAGGCCACCAGGTCGGGGAGCTCGCCCGGCGGGACCCAGTCGAGCCACCGAACGCGGGGGTTGCCCGCCGCGAGGCGCCGTGCCTCGTCGTGGTCCTGCCCCGAGCCGACCATGGTGACCTCGACCGGCTCGTCCCGCAGCTGTGCGAGGGCGTCAGCGATCGTCGGCGTGCCCTGCAGCGGGGTGTACAGCCCGAAGAAGACCGCCCGGAGCGGCCCGTCGGCGACCGGGCGGTCGGCCCGGGCCGCGTACCACTCCCGCGGCGCACCCACGGCGGCGACGACCGCACGCCCCTGCACCGCCTCAGGCAGTGCGTCGCGGTGCTCCTCGGTGTCGACGACGACCACGTCGGCCGCGGCGAGGGCCGCCGCGTCCAGCCGGCGCAGCAGCCTCTGACGCGCCCCGCCGGCCACCCCGCGGTCGGTCCCGGTGTCGCTCGCGCCGATCAGGTGGTCGAGCACGACCGGGACGTGCGGGAACAGCCGGCGGGCCAGCAGCACGTCGAAGTGGCCGAGGTAGCCGACCACGACGGCGTCGGGCCACGACCCGTCGCGCCGGAACGGGCGGGACCGGCGCAGCAGGCTCGACCAGCAGCGGGCGATCCGCCACGCCAGCCTGGGCAGCCCGGCCGGGTTGCGGAGCATCCCGACGCGCTCGGCGGTCGACAGCCCGAGCGGGACGTTGCACTCGAGGACCGTGTTGCCCCGTTCGCGCAGGCCGTCACGCAGAACGGCAACCCGGGGGTGCGCCGAGGCGTCATAGGTGCCGAAGAACAGAAGGCGCATCGTCGCCACAGACTAGTTGCCGCGAATCCGGGCCGAAGTCGACCTATCGTGGACCGGGTCCGCGACGTCCCACCCGTACCACCCGCACCGGAGGGTTCCTGAATGCGCCGCCCGCTCCCCCTCGCCCTCTCGGTGGGACTGGTCCTGTCCGTCGCGTCCGCCGTCGGCGTGCAGGGAGCGGTGCCCGCAGCAGCGGCCGACTGTCCGGCGTCCGGTGGCGCCGCCCTGACCAGGGTGGGTGCGAGCGGTGACGTCGTGTTCCGCGGCGGCGGCTGGGGCCATGGCCTGGGCATGAGCCAGTACGGCGCGCAGGGCGCGGCACGGCTCGGGTGTACGTACGAGCAGATCCTGCGCCGCTACTACACGGGCACCGAGGTTAGGACGGCCGCGATGCCCGACCTCGTGCGCCTCCGGATGCTCGACGGCGGTTACCGCGTCGACGTCACGGCGCACGACGGCCCGCTTGCGTGGGTGCTCGAGGACTGCACCGGCCCCACGCCGGAGAACCCGGCAGCAGCCGTGTGCCCACCGGTCCAGCCGCAGGGCGCGTCCTGGCAGCTGCGCGTCGACGCCACGACGTCGCAGTACGTGCTGTACGACCTGGGGGTGACCCCCAAGGCGGTGGTGTGGCAGGGCGGTACGCCCTCCCAGGTGCTACGGCTGGACCAGACCGGCACCGTGGCGCGGGTGACCACCTGGAAGGGCTCCTCGATCTACCTCGACCGCTGGCTGCGCTGGGACCGGACCAAGTTCTCCCTCACCGGCGGTGCCCTCGACGCCGTGCAGCACATCGAGCCGAGCCCGGTGGGGTCGGCGATGGACAAGTACCTGTGGGGTATCGCCGAGGTGCCGGCGTCGTTCCCGGGGGAGGCGCTCAAGGCGCAGGCGATCGCGGCCCGCACCTATGCCGCCAAGCGCGCCGGTCGCGTCCTGCACCCGACGCCGGCCGACCAGAACTACACCGGTTGGAAGAAGGAGACCGAGGGACCCGACGGCGCCTGGGGGGCCCGGTGGATGCATGCGGTCGACGCCACCAGTCGCGAGGTCGTCGCGATGGCCGGGGGAGGCCCGCTCATCGACGCCTTCTACTCGTCGTCGATGGGCGGACACACCGAGGACGAGCGCTACGTGTGGGGGGTCGAGGCGCCCTTCCTGCGCGCCGTGGACGACTCGCGGTGGGACCTCGCCTCGACCAACCCGGCCGAGAAGCGGTCCTGGGCCGTCGCCTTCTCGTGGGCCAAGGTGGCCAAGCGGCTCGGCTTCGACCAGGTCAGCACCATCTCGGTGGCCAAGCGGGGCAGCGACCGCCGGTTGGCCGGGGTGAAGGTGCGCGGCGTACGCAACGGCGCGCTGACGACGTCGTACGTCGAGGGCTGGGACGTCCGGGAGGCGCTCGGCCTGCTCTCGCCCGGCTTCACCATCCGGTTCACCAAGCTCGGCGGGCGGACGGCACAGCCCCTCACCGGCGACTGGAACGGCGACGGCACGGACGAGCCGGGCTGGTTCCGTGCCGGGTCGTTCTCCTTGGCCATGTCGAGCAACGGCTCGCCCTGGACGAAGCGCTTCCGGTACGGCCAGGCCGGTGACGTGGCGGTCGTGGGCGACTGGGACCGCGACGGCGACGACGACATCGGCGTCTTCCGCGGCGGCACCTGGCTGCTGCGCGCAGACCTGAGCGCCGGTGAGCCGACCGCGACCCTCACGTTCGGCGCGCCTGGGGACACCCCTGTCGTCGGGTCGTGGAACGGTCGGACGACCGGCATCGGCGTCGTACGTGGCAACCGGTGGCTGCTCCGGCACACTGCGACCACTGGTCCGTCGCAGCGGAGCTTCCACTACGGCCGGGTCGCGGACAACCCGTTGGTCGGGTCCTGGAACGGCAGCGGGCGGTCGGCGATCGGTGTCGAGCGCGACGGCACCTGGCTGCTGCGCAACCGCCGCTCGGCCGGCAGGGCGGGCATCCGGCTCGAGTTCGGCCGCGCGAGCGACCGGGCGCTGGCCGGTGACTGGGACGGTGACGGCCGGACCACCGTCGGTGTCGTCCGTCGGACCACCTTCCGGCTCCGGGCGACACTGGCCGAGGACTCCGCCGCGCCGCCGCGCGTCTTCGTGGGATGAGCGGCGTACGCTGGCAGCGCCGGGCACGGCGGGACGGTCGGGGGACCTGACTCGAGGAGCACAGAACGGGAGTGATGTCGCCAGTGTCGACCGGGCCCGACGGGGCACCCCGGGTGCTGCTCGACGCGACGGCCGTGCCGTCGGACCGGGGTGGGGTCGGGCGCTACGTCGACGGGCTCGCCGGCGCGCTCTCCGCGACCGGCCAGCCGTTCGTGGTCGCCTGCCAGCGATCGGACGCCGAGCGCTTCACCCGCATCGCGGGAGCCGCCGAGGTCATCGCCGGCCCGTCGGCCATCGCCCACCGGCCGGCCCGGCTCGCGTGGGAGCAGACCGGCCTGCCACTGATCGCCCAGCAGGTCGGCGCCGACGTGATCCACTCGCCGTACTACACGATGCCGTTGCACGCGCCGGTGCCGGTCGTCGTGACCGTGCACGACGTCACGTTCTTCTCCGAGCCCGATCTGCACAGCGCGGTGCG
Source organism: Actinomycetes bacterium (assembly GCA_050743225.1). Classification (GTDB taxonomy): domain Bacteria; phylum Actinomycetota; class Actinomycetes; order JACCUZ01; family JACCUZ01; genus JBOGDX01. The sequence continues at coordinate 10,714 of JBOGDX010000042.1, forward strand.
CACCGGCTTCTACCGGTCCGCGACCCGGACCGCCGTCCGCCGTGCTGCCCGGGTCGTCGTGCCGTCGCGGGCGACCCGTGACGAGCTGGTCCGCCTGCTGGACGCCGACCCGGCCCAGATCGACGTGGCGCGGCACGGCGTCGACCTCGCCACCTTCCACCCGCCGAGCGAGGCCGAGTGCCGCCGGGTGACCGAACGCCTCGGCCTGCACGGCCGACGATACGTCGCGTTTCTCGGCGTGCTCGAGCGCCGCAAGAACGTGCCCGACCTGGTGCGCGGCTGGGTCCGTGCCGTCGACGGGCTCGACGACCCGCCCGCGCTCGTTCTGGCCGGCAGCAGCGGATGGGACGACGCGGTCGACCAGGCCATCGCCGAGGTGCCGACGCACCTCAAGGTGGTCCGCCCGGGCTTCCTTCGGCCGGCCGACCTACCCGGGCTGCTCGGCGGCGCACTGGTCGTCGCCTACCCGAGCAAGGCGGAGGGCTTCGGCCTTCCGGTGCTCGAGGCCATGGC
>JBOGDX010000043.1:0-11182 GCA_050743225.1 Actinomycetes bacterium
CTCGCGGCATCCGCCGCCGGCGGGGTCGACCTCGCGGTCGTCGTGTCGCTGTGCGCCGCGGCCGACGACCCGCAGGGCCTGGACCGCCAGGCCACCGCGCTCCGCGACGCCGGCGCGTCGGTCCATCTGTCCAACGCGGGGGCAGCCCGCAAGGCCGTCGAGCTGGTCGGAGCGAAGGTGACCACATGAGCGCCCTGCTCAACGCCTCGCCCCGGGTCGTGGCCGTCGGCGCCCAGATGTTCTCCGACGCGCTCGAGTCGCAGGCCGTACCGGTCCGGCAGGTCGGCTGGCGACCACCCCTGGGGGAAGCGGGCATCGAGGCGGACCTCGCCCGGGTGCTCGCCGATCCGCGCTGGGCGGCGGCCAACGAGACCGCGGTGGGGCGCATGCTGGCCGCAGGAGCCGAGCTGGTGGACGTACGCCCGGCCCGTGAGGCGCTCGGCCTGGACGGCGGGACCCTGCTGCACGCGGGCCCGCCCATCGGCTGGGACCGCGCGTCGGGGCCGCTGCGCGGAGCGCTTATCGGGGCCCTGCTCCTCGAGGACGCGACCTCGACCCCCGAGGACGCCGAGCGTGCCCTCGCGGCCGGCGGCGGCTGGCAGTGGGAGCCGTGCCACCACCACCGCACCGTGGGGCCGATGGCGGGGGTCGTCAGCCCGTCGATGTGGATGTTCGAGCTGCGGGACCCGGTGCACGGCGGGACGGCCTTCTGCAGCCTCAACGAGGGGCTGGGGAAGGTGCTGCGGTACGGCGCGTACGGTCCCGAGGTCGTCGACCGGCTGCGCTGGATGTCGGCCGTGCTGGGGCCGTTGCTGCAGACAGCGGTGCGGGCGCACGGTCCCCTTGACATCAAGGCGATCGCGGCGCAGATGCTGCAGATGGGCGACGAGGGGCACAACCGCAACCGGGCCGGGACGCTGATGTTCCTGCGCGAGCTCCTGCCGGTCCTCATCGACTCGGGCGCGGCGTCGTCGGACGTGGCGGAGGCGGTGCGGTTCGTCGCCGGCAACGACCACTTCTTCCTCAACCTCGGCATGCCCGCCTGCAAGCTTGCCGGCGACGCCGGGCGCGACGTTCCGGGCTCGTCGCTGGTGGTGGCGATGGCCCGCAACGGCACCGACTTCGGGATCCAGGTGTCGGGCACCGGAGACCGGTGGTTCACCGGTCCGGCCAACACCCCGGAAGGCCTGTACCTCGGCTCGTTCGGGCCGGAGGACGCCAACCCGGACATCGGCGACTCGGCGATCACCGAGACCTGCGGCATCGGGGGCTTCGCGATGGCTGCGGCGCCAGCGATCGTGCGCTTCGTCGGCGGCGAGGTGGCGGACGCGATCGAGGCCACCCAGTTGATGTACGAGATCACGCTGGCCGAGAACCCGACCTACCAGATCCCGGTGCTCGGCTTCCGCGGCTCGCCGACCGGCATCGACGCGACGCTGGTGACGCGGACCGGGATCCTGCCCCACATCAACACCGGGATGGCCGGGCGGGTCGCCGGAACCGGACAGGTCGGGGCAGGGCTGGTCAACCCGCCGGACTCCATCTTCCCGGCGGCCGTCGAGGCCCTGGCAGAGGCCGCACCGCCGATCGGTCAGGTGCCCGACTCGTCCTGACCCGGCCACGGGGTCGGCTGTCGGCGCTGCGGACTAGCGTCCGGGGGCGTGCATACCGGATTCATCCTGCCCGGCGGCAGCGCCTCGGAGCAGGTCGAGCAGGCAGTGCTCGCCGAGGAGGCCGGCTGGGACGGCGTGTTCGGCTGGGAGGCGGCCTACGGCGTCGACCCGTGGTCGCTACTGTCGGCGATGGCCGCCCGCACGTCGCGGGTGCGGCTGGGCACCGTGCTGACGCCGCTTGCCTGGCGACGGCCGTGGAAGCTGGCCAGCCAGGTCGCCACGCTCGACCAGCTGTCCGGAGGCCGGGCGATCGTGACCGTGGGCCTGGGTGCCATCGACGAGGGGCTGCCCAGGACCGGCGAGATTACCGACCGCCGCGAGCGGGCGGCTCGGGTGGACGAGGGCATCGACCTGATGCAGGCCCTGTGGTCCGGCATGGGTGAGCACCACGGGGAGCACTACGACATCGTCTGCGGACAGTGGCTGCTGGACGCGGTGCGGCCTGTTCAGGAGCGCATCCCGGTCTGGGTAGCGGGTGCCTGGCCGCGACCGAGGTCGATGCAGAGAGTGCTGCGCTGCGACGGAGTCGTGCCCGAGTTCCACCTCGGCGGCCGGAAGGGGACGCCTGAGGACGTACGCGAGATGCGGAGCTGGCTCGCCGAACGCGGCGCGCGACCCGACCTGGACGTGATCTCCGAAGGGCAGACCCCGGCCGACGACCCGGACGCGGCGTCGGCGGCGGTCACCCCCTGGGCCGAGGCCGGCTGCACCTGGTGGCTGGAGACCCGGTGGGAGAGCCTCCACGGCGGCGCGGATGGTATGCGGGAGGTCCGGGCGCGCATCGCCGCGGGACCGCCTCGGCTCTGACGGGCGCTGCGACTACCGCAGGAGCATCATGAGGCGGGGCGCGCGGCCCCGGCGTCGAGGAGGCACCCATGACGGACGCGTACACGACCGGTGTGTGGGTCGCGGAGCCGGGCCACGAGGCCGACTTCGTCGAGGCCTGGAAGGAGTTCGCCACGTGGGCGGCGAGCCGGCCTGGAGCCGGAACGCTCCGGCTCACCCAGGACCTCGCGGACCGCAGCAGGTTCGTCAGCTTCGGTCGGTGGGACAGCATCGACGACGCCCACACGTGGAAGTCCGACCCCGGGTTCGGGCCGCGGATGGCGCAGGTCCAGAAGCACGTGGCCAGGTTCGAGCCCGCCGAGCTCGAGGAGCTGGTGGCGGTCGCACCGCCGGCCTCCTAGAACGCGACGACCACAACGGTGACGTTGTCGACGCCGCCGTTGTCCAAGGCCGCCTCGACCAGGGCGTCGCAGCCCTGCTGGGCGTCGCCGCTGCCGAGCAGCGCCGCGACGTCGTCGTCGTCCACCATGTTGGTCAGGCCGTCGGTGCACAGAAGCAACCGGGACCCTTGTGGGCAGTCGACCTCGGCGACGTCCGGGTCGACGTCACGGTCCAGTCCCAGTGCCTGCGTCAGGTAGCCGTGCATCCCGTGGTCGCGGGTGAGTGGCTCCAGCCCGCCCTCCGGGTCGAGCAGGTAGGCGCGGCTGTCGCCGACATGCACGATGCGCGCGGACTGGTCGCTGACCACGGCCAGCACGACCGTCGTGCCCATGCCGGCCCGACCGGGCTCCTGACTGGCTGCAGCGACGACCGCAGTGTGCGCCGCCCGGACGGCATCGAGCACGTCCTCGGCCGACGAGTCCGATGACAGCGGCGCCTCGTCCAGGCTGCGCACCGCCGTGAGGCTCGCGACGTCGCCGGCCGGATGGCCGCCGAGACCGTCCGCGACCGCGAGCACACCGCGCTCCGGACGGGCGAGCAACGCGTCCTCGTTGCGGCTGCGGACGTGCCCGACCTCGGTGCGGTAGGCGACCTTCACCCGGACACCGTATTGGCTAGCCCGGGCGGAACGACTCCAGGTCGTCCGGGGAGTCCACGTCTGCGGCGTCCGCGACGTCGGTGCAGTCGACCTCGGCAACCGGCCCGGGATGCGTGTCGAGGAACGGTCGGGCGCCGACGTCGCCGCTCGCCAGGCGCGTCACCTCCGGCCAGTGGTTGCGCCCCAGGGCGACGGGGTGCCGGCGCTGTCCGTCGTACGTGGCCACGGCGACCGTGTCCGTGCCGGCTTCGTCGGCCCGGGCGACGACTCGCGCGACCGCGGCCGCGGTCAGGCCGGGTTGGTCCACCAGCACCACCAGGGCGGCGACGGCGTCCTCCGGCAGGGCTGCCAGGCCGGCCACCAGGGAGGAGCCCATGCCCGAGTCCCACTCCGGGTTGTCGACGACGACGGCACCGGCGACCTGCAGCGCGACAGCGCCTGACACGACGTACACCCGGTCCACCCCGCCCTCGTGGACGGTGCGCACGGCCCGGTCGACGAGGCGCTCGCCGTCGAGCTCGGCGAGCGCCTTCGGCCCACCGAACCGGCGCCCCGCTCCCGCGGCGAGCACCAGCCCGACGACGCCGGTCATCACGATCCCCGAAAGTGCACGATCACTGCTGATCGTGGGTGTGGATGGGGCCCGCGGTCTGGGTGAGCCGCCGGCCGCTGCGACCCCAGCGGTGCGCGATGATCTCGGCGGCGATCGACACGGCCGTCTCCTCCGGGGTGCGGGCCCCGATGTCGAGGCCGATGGGCGACGCCAGCCGCGCCAGCGACTCCTCGCTCACCCCCTCGTCGCGCAGCCGGGCCAGCCGGTCGTCGTGGGTGCGCCGACTGCCCATCGCCCCGATGTAGGCGGCGTCGGTCCGCAGCGCGGCGTCCAGGAGCGGCACGTCGAACTTCGGGTCGTGGGTCAGGACGCAGATCACGGTCCGCGCGTCCACGGCCGTGGAGGCCAGGTAGCGGTGCGGCCACTCGACGACGACCTCGTCGGCCTCGGGGAAGCGCTTGGCGGTCGCGAACACGCCGCGGGCGTCGCAGACGGTGACGCGGTAGCCCAGGAACTTCCCAACCCGGGCGACGGCGGCGGCGAAGTCGATGGCGCCGAAGACCAACATGCGCGGCGGCGGCGCGAACGACTGCACGAAGACGCTGAGCTCGTCCTGGCGCCGCTCGCCGTCCGGGCCGATCCGCAGGACACCGGTGGCGCCGTGGTCGAGCATCCCGCGTACGTCGTCCGCGACCGCTTCGTCGAGCCTCGGCGATCCGAGGCTGCCCGCGACCCGGTCCGCCCAGACCACCTGGTGCGCACCGGTCCGGCCGGGACCGTCGACGATCGTGGCCACCGCGACCGGCTCGTGCGCCCGGACCGAGGCCAGGGCATCCGGCAGCTCGGGAAACGCCTGTGCGTCGACCGGCTCGACGAACACGTCGATGATGCCGCCGCAGGTGAGCCCAACCACGAACGCGTCGTCGTCGCTCACCCCGTACCGGGTCAGGACCGGCTCACCGGTACTTATGACCTCCTGTGACAGCTCGTAGACCGCGCCCTCGACACAACCGCCCGACACACTGCCGGTCGGCTCGCCGTCCGTGGACACGACCATCGCCGCGCCGGGTTGCCGCGGAGCGCTGCGCCAGGTGCTGACCACCGTGGCGAGCGCGAACCGCTCCCCGCCCGCGAACTGGCTGCCGACCTCGTCGACGACGTCATGCACCGGCAACCCGCCTCCCGTCGCCCGCCGTCTCCGTCACATCGCCGGACAGCACCCGCGCCAGCCGCTGCAGCGCGGACAACGAGTGCCCGTCGACGAAGTCGTCAACGTACGGCAGTGCGGCCAGCATCCCGGCGGTCATCGGGGCGTATCCCGGCTTGCCGCGATGGGGGTTGGCCCACACGATCCGGTGCGCCAGCCGCGAGAGCCGTCGCATCTGGTCCCGCAGCTGGGTCGCGTCGCCGCGTTCCCACCCGTCCGAGGCGATGAGCACCACCGCGCCCCGCGCGATCCCTCGCTGCCCCCACCTGTCCAGGAAGGCCTTCAGGAGCTCCCCGAGCCGGGTGCCACCGCTCCAGTCGGGCACGGCCCCGGAGACCGCGACGAGAGCCGTGGAGGGGTCGCGGCTGCGCATCTCCCGAGTCACCCGGGTCAGGCGAGTGCCGACGGTGAACACCTCGGTCCCGCGACGGCGGCGGGCCGCGGCGTGGGCGAACCGCAGGAACGGGTCGGCGTACGGCTGCATCGACCCGCTCACGTCCACGAGCAGGACGAGCCGCCGCGGCCGAACTCGCCGGACCCGCCGCTCCAACCGGGCCGGCTCACCGCCACGGCGCAGCATCGCGCGCACGGTGCGGTGCGGGTCGAGTGCGCCGCGGTGCGAGCGCCGGTGCCGGCGGGAGACTCGGCTCTCGCCGACCGGGTCGATCGCGTCGATGAGACGGCGCACGACCTCGCGTTCCGCGGCGGTCAGGGCGGCCATGTCGCGGTGCCGTAAGACCTCCGTCTCGCTCGCGGTCGCCGCGGGTGGCTCGTCCCTCGGCTCGTCGGCAGCGGCGTCGCGCTCGGAGCCCGGAACCGCGACCGGGCGCACGACGTGGACCGGCGGCACGAAGCGCAGCGGCGGAGCCTCCTGCCCGGAGAAGTACGCCGCGAAGGCGCGGTCGTAGCGATCGATGTCGTCCGGGCCCGAGCACAGCGTGAGCCGTCCCGCCCAGTAGATGTCGCGCCGCCGTCCGGGGTCGAGGCAGGTCAGCGCGGCAACGGTCTGGTGGACCCGCTCGGGGGACGCCTGGACACCTGCCGCGCGGAGGGTCCGGGCGAACCCCACCAGAACGGGCGTCGCGTCACCGTCCGCCAGCACCGTCCTCACCCCGCCAAACCTACGTCGGTTGACACCATCCCGAGCCAGGCGTTCTGTGAGATGTCGACCCGACCCCGGCAGGAGGTTCCTCATGGCGCACCCGAACGCTGACGTCTACCGCCGCATCTACGATGCCTTCCTCAAGCAGGACCCCGAGGCGGCCAAAGAACTGATCGCGCCCGACGTGAAGTGGCACGAGGCAGGCAACCCCCAGACGCTCGAGGGCTTCGACGCGGTCCTCCAACGCTTCAGCGTGGCTGCGGACATCACGGCGGACATCGACGTGCACGACGTCATCGGCGGCGACGACCACACCGTGGCGCTGATCACGGCTCACATGCGCAAGCCGAACGGGGACGACATCACGTACCGGGCCGTCGAGGTCGTGCACATCGACGGAGGCAAGGTCACCGAGCGGTGGGCGTTCATGGACGCCGAGCCCGCCGACGTCAAGGCCTTCTTCGCTGATCTGCTCTGAGGTCAGCCGGTCGCTGCCCACTCGGCGATGCGTCCGGCCACCCGCTCCTGGTCCTCGCGGTACTTCAGGAACGCGCCGAGGCTCGCGCACGCCCGGTCCAGGCTGCCATCGGCGAGGTCGGTGACGCCGAGCGCGACGAGCGCCTCCGTCCAATCCAGCGACTCCGCCACGCCCGGCGGCTTGAGCAGGTCTTCCTCCTCCCGCGCCGCGCGCGCCACCCGGGCCACCGCCTCGGCCAGCGACGCGGTCGCCGCCGGAAGCCGCCGGCGGATGATCGCTACCTCGCGGGCCAGGTCGGGGTGCTCCAGCCAGTGGTAGAGGCAGCGCCGCTTGAGCGCGTCGTGCACCTCCCGGGTCCGGTTGGAGGTGACGACGACGACCGGTGGTGTCTCGGCCCGGATGGTGCCCAGCTCCGGTACGGAGATGGTGAAGTCGCTGAGTACCTCCAGCAGGAACGCCTCGAACTCGTCGTCGGCCCGGTCGACCTCGTCCACGAGCAGGACGCTGGGCGTGCTCTCGAGCGCCTGAAGGAGCGGCCGCGCGACAAGGAACCGGCGGTCGTAGAGCTCGGCCTCGAGGCGGTCGGCATCCTGGATCCCGGCCGCCTCAGCAGCCCGCAGGTGGAGCAGCTGACGGGGGAAGTCCCAGTCATAGAGGGCCTGCGCGGCATCGAGGCCCTCGTAGCACTGCAGCCGGATCAGGGGCGCATCGAGCACTCCCGCCAGTGCGCCGGCGAGCGCGGTCTTGCCCACGCCGGCGTCGCCCTCGCAGAAGAGCGGGCGCCCCATGCGCAACGCGAGGTAGGCGGCCGTGGACAGGCCCTCGTCGGTGAAGTAGCCCTGCTCGTCGAGCAGCTCGGCGAGGCGGGCGGGCGAGGACACGTCGGCCGTCACACCGGACACGGTACGACGGGGCGGGCCGGGCGGCACGCCGCGGAGTAGAGCGCGACGCGCGCGAGCTCAGCCGGCGAGGGGGACGGGCTCCGCCCCGTCGCTGCCGGTGCCCACCTGACGGTTGCGCGAGTCGACGTGGACGACGGTGGGCCGCCAGGCGATCGCCTCGGCGTCGGGTACGGTCGCCCGGTGGATCTTGATGGTCTGGTCGAGGGAAGGGTAATGCCGGCGCTCAGCGGCCGCGCTTCTCGCGCATCCGGACGCTGACCTCGATCGGCGTTCCGACGAAACCGAACTCCTCTCGCAGCCGCCTCTCCACGAACCGGCGGTACCCCGCCTCCAGGAACCCTGTGGAGAACAAGACGAAGCGCGGTGGTCGGGTGTCGGCCTGCGTGGCGAAGAGGATGCGCGGCTGCTTGCCGCCGCGGATCGGGTGCGGGTGCGCGGCGACGAGCTCGCCCAGGAATGCGTTGAGCCGACCGGTGGGCACGCGGGAGTCCCACGACTCGAGGGCGGTGTCGAGCGCCGGCACCAGCTTGTCCGTGTGGCGCCCGGTCGTCGCCGAGATGTTGACCCGAGGCGCCCACTGGACCTGCACGAGGTCGCGCTCGATCTCGCGCTCGAGGTAGAAGCGGCGCTCCTCGTCGAGCCGATCCCACTTGTTGTAGGCGATCACCAGGGCCCGGCCGGACTCCACGACCATCGAGATGATCCGGGTGTCCTGCTCGGACAGCGTCTCGCTGGCGTCGACGAGCACCACCGCCACCTCGGCCCTGTCCAACGCCGACTGGGTACGCAGCGTCGCGTAGTAGTCGGTGCCGCTCGCCTGGTGCGCCCGTCGCCGGATGCCGGCGGTGTCGACGAACCGCCACTCGCGACCGCCGAGCTCGACCAGCTCGTCGACCGGGTCGCGGGTGGTGCCGGCGACGGCGTCGACGACGACGCGGTCGACGCCGGCGAGCTTGTTCAGCAGCGAGGACTTGCCGACGTTGGGCCGACCCAGGAGGGCGACCCGGCGGGGCCCGGCGTCCGCGTCGTACGTCTCGGCGGGGGTCTCCGGCAGCGCGGCCAGCACCGCGTCCAGCAGGTCCCCGCTCCCCCGCCCGTGGAGCGCGGAGACGGCGTAGGGCTCGCCCAACCCCAGCGACCAGAGGGTCGCCGCGTCCGACTCGGCGCGGGCGTCGTCCACCTTGTTGGCGACCAGGACGACGGGCTTGCCGGCGCGGCGCAGGACACGTACGACGGCCTCGTCGGTGTCTGTCGGGCCGACGGTCGCGTCGACGACGAACAGCACCGCGTCCGCCGCCTCGATCGCGAGCTCGGCCTGTGCCGCGACCTGGGCCTGCAGCCCGCGGGCGTCCTGCTCCCAGCCGCCGGTGTCGACGACGGTGAACCGTCGTCCGTTCCATGTCGCGTCGTAGGTCACACGGTCCCTGGTGACCCCGGGCACGTCCTCGACGACGGCTTCGCGCCGACCGAGGATGCGGTTGACCAGCGTCGACTTCCCGACGTTGGGCCGGCCCACAACGGCGAGCACGGGGACCGGGCCGGTGTCGTCGGCCTCGACGAGTTGCTCCTCGCTCACCGGGCGTCGCCGCCCACCCGGCCGGCACGGTCGGCTACCAGGGCGAGGACCGCCTCCACCGTCTCCTCGAGCGACAGGGTCGAGGAGTCGACGACGGTCACCCCTTCGGCAGCCTCGGTGAACACAGCGACGGTGGAGTCCTGGCGGTCGCGGTGAACGACGTGCTCGCGGGTCTGCTCGATGGCCGCGGCGTCGTCGGTGCCGTGCACCTCGAGGGCCCGCCGGGCGAGCCGGGCCGACTCGTCGGCCGTGAGCAGCACCCGCACGTCGGCATCGGGCGCGACCACGGTGGTGATGTCCCTGCCCTCGACGACGATCCCGCCGTCGGCCGCGGCAATCTCGCGCTGCCGACGTACGAGCTCCTCCCGCACCGCCAGGTTGGTGGCCACAGCACTGACGGCGCCGGAGATGCGCAGCTCCCGGATGGCGGTCGTCACGTCGCGCCCGTCGACCCTGACCGAGGGCGACCTGGGCGACTCCTCCATCTCCAGCGGCAGGGCGCGGGCCAGGTCGGCGACCCTGGCCCGGGTGTCGGGGTCGGCGACGTCGACGTCCAGCTCGAGGGCCCACCAGGTGAGAGCGCGGTACATCGCGCCGGTGTCGAGGTAGCGCAGCCCGAGCCGGGCGGCCACGGCGCGGGACACGCTGGACTTGCCCGACCCGGACGGACCGTCCACGGCGATGACGAGCCGGCGGTCGGCGAGGTGCCCGGCGGGACGGGGCGTGGGCATGCGGGAACCTCGGGAACCTCGGGGTGGGGGACCCGAGAAGGTTACGCCTCCTCCGCGTGTACCACCCAGCCGAGGCCCGTCAGCGCCTGCGTGACGTTCGTCTCGGCTTCCGGGGTCACCGCGAGCTCCACCAGGCCCACGGGCTGGCCGGGCGAGTGCTCGATCCGCAGGTCCTCGATGTTCACCCCGGCCGCTCCGACGTCGTTGACCAGGCGGGCCAGCTCGCCGGGCCGGTCGGCGACGACGACCGGCACGACGGCGTACGTCGTGGAGCGCCCGCCATGCTTGCCCGGCAGGCGGGCCCGGCCGGCGTTGCCTCTCACCAGCACTTCGCGCAGCCGCGCGCGGGCCGGCCCGTCGTGTTCGTCTCCGACGACCTGGCGCAGGGCAGCAACGACCGCCACGACCTCGTCGCCCAGCTCGCTGAGGATTCGGGCAACCGGCTCGGCGTTGGCGGTCAGCACGTCGACCCACAGGTCGGGGTCGGACGCGGCGACCCTGGTGACGTCGCGCAACCCCTGCCCCGTGAGCGAAAGCGCGGCGTCCTGCTCCTCGCCCGCCGCCAACCGGGCGGCGACCAGGGATGCGGCCACGTGCGGGACGTGGGACACGAGCGCCACGGCGGCGTCGTGGGCCTCGGCGCCCATCTCCACGGCTACTCCCCCGCACAGCTCGACGAGCCGCCGGGCCCGGCCCAACGAGCGCGGGTCGGCGGCGGCCGGCGTCAGGACCCACGGGCGGCCCTCGAACAGGTCGGCCCGGGCGGCGCCGGGTCCCGAGCGCTCACGTCCGGCCATGGGGTGGGTGCCGACGAAGTGCGGGGCCGGACCCACCGCGTCGACGACCTCGCGGAGGATCCCGGCCTTCACGCTGGCCGTGTCGACGACGGTGGCGGCGCTGTTGCCGGCGATGAGGCCGGCGACGACCTCCGCCGTGGTCGAGGGCGAGACCGCGACGACCGCCACGTCCACCTGCTCGGTCGGCGGGTCGGGAGAGCCCGCCCCGAGCTCTGCCGCCCGTCGTACGGCCACCGGGTCACGGTCGGTCAGGTGCACCTCGACGCCGCGCCGCCGCAGGGCCAGGGCCACGGACGTCCCGATCAGCCCGGTCCCGGTGACGAGGGCGGCCCGGATCC
>JBOGDX010000044.1:0-11128 GCA_050743225.1 Actinomycetes bacterium
CGCGACGGGCGGGGCAGCAGCCGCGACACGTCCTCTGCCTGCAGGATCTCGACGCTGGGCTGGGGCAGGTCGAGGCCGATGGGCACCAGCTCGACGACCCCCGCGTGGGCGGCCCCCGGGTCGACCAGCAGCCCGGGCTTGAGCGCGCCGAAGGTCACCGTCACGTCAGCCCGCACGGCCGGCCCCGCGACCTCGCCGGTCGACGCGTCGACACCGCTGGGCACGTCGACGGCGACCACCCAGGCGTCCGGTGGAAGGTCTTCGACGACGGCCGCCGTCCCCTCGCGCAGCGCGCCGCGGCCACCGATGCCCACGATCCCGTCGAGCACCAGGTCGGGCGCCCGAGCCACCTCCGTGACGACCCTGCCGCCGGCCCGGAGGAGCGACGCCAGCCCCGCCGGGTGCGCCCGGTCCGACAGGAGCACCGCGTCGACCCGTGCCCCACGGGCGGCCAGCCTGACCCCGGCGTAGAGGGCGTCGCCCCCGTTGTCGCCGCTCCCGACCAGCAGGACGACGTGGGACCCGTAGACCCGGCCCAGGAGACCGGCCGCGACCGTCGCCAGTCCGGAGCCGGCCCGCTGCATCAGGGCGCCGTCGGGCAGCTGGTCGAGAAGCGCCCGCTCTGCTGCGCGCACCGCGTCCACGTCGTAGGCCGCGCGCACGTCAGTCCTCCACGACGACCACGGCCGAGGCGATGCCGGCGTCGTGGCTGAGCGAGACGTGCGTACGGCGGGCACCGAGCTGCCCGGCGCGGGCCGCGACGGTGCCGCGCATGGACAGCTGAGGCCGGCCATCCTCCCCGCGATGGACCTCGGCGTCGCGCCAGTGCAGGCCGACCGGCGCGCCCAGTGCCTTGGCCAGAGCCTCCTTGGCGGCGAACCGGGCCGCCAGCGACGCCGGCGGCAGCCGCTGCTCGGCGTCGGTGAAGAGCCGGTCACGCAGCGCGGGTGCGCGCTCCAGGGTCTTCGTGAACCGCTCGACGTCCACGACGTCGATGCCGACACCGATGATCACGGCTCACAGAGTGGCACGGCGCGGCCGCTCCCACACAGCCGGCAACGCGAGCTGCGGGCTGCGCGGGCGCCGCCGTCAGACGCCGATGCGCCCCCACGGACCCCAGATCGCCAGCGAGAGCCCAACGGTCGCCTGCATGTTGACGTAGAGCGTCTCGTAGTCCGGGCTGAAGGTCGCTCCGGCGAACTCGTTGTTCCCTGCGGAACCCGGCAGGTTGTTCTTGGCGATGTCGAACAGCTCTCCCTTCCTGGTGAGCCCACGCAGGAAGTTGCCCGCGTCACTGTCCTCGCACAAGACCAGCGTGCCCCGGGCGCTGGTCGTCACGTTGTCCGGGAAGTCCAGCACGTCGCGGCTCGGCGACTCGAAGAGCATGTGCAGTTTCTGGGCCCGGAGATCGAGGCCCCAGACCTGGCCGAAACCGACGCCGTAGCCGCCGGCCGCCGGCGGCGACTCCCCCGGGGGGGTCGCGCCGCCCTGGGTCGAGGACCAGAACACCCATCCGTGGTCGTAAACCGCGCCCTCGAGTCGGGAGAACCGCGCGGCGCCTTGCGCGAGGCCCTGGTTGCTGACGAACATGAGCGCCTCGTCGTTGGTCGCATTCGGCACACCCGCGACCGGCTGGCCGAAGTCGACGTCCGGATTTGCGATGGGAACCCACTCGATGTCGAATGAGGTGCCGTTCGCGAAGTGCGCCGAGAGCTCGGCGCCCGGCTGACCCTTGACGCGCAGCATCGACAGCGTCCCGCCGTCCTCGAGGCGCCCGGACCGCAGCGGGTTGCTCGGCGGGTCATACCGGTAGAACCCCGAGGGGAATGCGAAGTTGTCCTCGGTCAGGTACAGCGAGCCGCCACGCGGGTCGAACGCGACCGCCTCGTGGGCGAACCGCCCCGCCTGCCTGATGGGAGCCGCGCTTGCCGCGCCGTCCGCGGGAACCTCGTAGATGTAGCCGTGGCGCTGCTGCAGCCGCGCGTTCTGGATGTAGGTCGTCGGAGGCGCAGTGCCGCGGTTGAAGTCGTCGCCGACGTCGTAGCCGTTGATGGTCTCCTCGCAGGTGACCCACGATCCCCACGGCATCCGGCCACCGGAGCAGTTCATCTGAGTGCCGCCGAGGCTCATGAAGGCGTGCTCGACCACGCCGTCGAGGGTCACGTGCACGTTTGACGTCCCACCCAGTGCCGCCGAGTCGTACACCGGGGTATCTGCTCCAGCGGCGGCACCGTTCGTGGCCGAGAAGTTCTCCTCGTGGTTGCGCACCAGGGTGATGAGCGAGCCGGGACCCGAGAAGGCGGCCATGCCGTCGTGCCGCCCGGGCAGCAGCGCGCCGTCGTCGAGCTCGACGTTGGGCCCCGTTCCCCCTCGGCGGCTCTCGTGGAACGACCGGTACTGGAAGCCCTCAGGCAGCTGCAACCGGGCCACGAGGTCGCGCTGGTCCAGCACGGGACGCAGCACGTTCTGGCCGTCTCGGCCCGCACCGGCGACCGCAGGCCCGGCGAGGAACCCCGCGAACGGGCCACCGGCGACGGCTGTGCCAACGGCGACACCTGTGCCTGTCTTGATGAAGGAACGCCGGTCGAGATCGGTCATCGTCGTGTGTCTCCCTTGTCCCCGAGGTGTCCGGTGGCGTCACACTAGAACGCGGGTACGAGGACGGGAACCCCCGAAGGACGTTGATCACCAGGCGTCCCGGGTGATCACTCCACCGTGACGGACTTGGCCAGGTTGCGTGGCTGGTCGACGTCGTGGCCCCGGGCCGTGGCCATCTCGCAGGCGAAGACCTGCAGAGGGACGGTCGACAGCAGCGGCTGCAGGAGCGTCGGCGCCTCGGGGATCCGGATCACGTGGTCGGCGTGCGCCTCGACGGACGTGTCGCCCACCTCGGCGATCACGATGGTGCGGGCGCCCCTCGCCCGCACTTCCTGCAGGTTCGACACGACCTTGTCGTGCAGGATGCTGCGGCCACGGGGCGACGGCACGACGGCGATGACCGGGACGCCCTCCTCGATCAGCGCGATCGGTCCGTGCTTGAGCTCCCCCGCGGCGAAGCCCTCGGCATGCATGTACGCGAGCTCCTTGAGCTTGAGCGCGCCCTCGAGTGCGGTGGGGTAGCCGACGTGGCGGCCGAGGAACAGGACCGACGTGGTGTCGCGCAGCTCGCGGGCCAGCACGCGGACGGGCTCGCTCTCGGCGAGCACCTGGGCGACCTTCTCCGGCATCGCCCGCAGGTCGTCGACCACCTTGGCGATCTCGTCGCCGTACTTGGTGCCTCGCACCTGGGCCAGGTAGAGGCCGACGAGGAAGCACGCGACGATCTGGGTGAGGTAGGCCTTGGTGGAGGCGACCGCGACCTCTGGGCCGGCGTGCGTGTAGAGGACGGCGTCGGACTCGCGCGGGATCGTGGAGCCGTTCGTGTTGCAGATCGCGAGGACGCGGGACTTCTGCTCCCGGGCGTGGCGCAGCGCCATGAGCGTGTCCATCGTCTCGCCCGACTGGGAGATCGCGATGATCAGCGTCGAGCGGGTAAGGACCGGGTCGCGGTAGCGGAACTCCGACGCGAGCTCGACCTCGCACGGGATGCGCGTCCAGTGCTCGATGGCGTACTTCGCGACCAGCCCGGCGTGGAAGGAGGTGCCGCAGGAGATCACGATGATCTTGTCGACCTCGCGCAGGTCGTCGTCAGAGATGCGCATCTCGTCGAGCTGCAGCTTGCCGTCGTCGGTGAGCCGCCCCAGCATCGTGTCGGCGACGGCCTGCGGTTGCTCCGCGATCTCCTTGAGCATGAAGTAGTCGTAGCCGCCCTTCTCGGCAGCCGCGAGGTCCCAGTCGACGTGGTACTCGCGCGCGTCGCCCGGGTTGCCGGCGAAGTCGGTCACGGTGATCGCGTCCCGACGGACCTCGACGACCTGGTCCTGGCCGAGCTCGACCGCGTCGCGGGTGTGCGCGATGAAGGCCGCGACGTCGGAGGCCAGGAAGTTCTCGCCGTCCCCCCGGCCGGCGACGAGGGGCGAGTTGCGGCGCGCGCCGACCACGACGTCGGGGGCGTTGACGTGCGTGGCGACGAGCGTGAACGCGCCGTCGAGACGGCGGCAGACCCGCCGCATCGCCTCGGCGAGGTCGACCACGTCCTGGTCGCGGGTCTCCTCCTCGAGCAGGTGTGCGACCGCCTCGGTGTCGGTGTCCGACGACAGCTGGTGACCGCGCGCCTCCAGCTCCGCGCGCAGGATCGTGAAGTTCTCGATGATGCCGTTGTGGATCACCGCGACAGATCCCGTGCAGTCCAGGTGAGGGTGCGCGTTGCGGTCGTTCGGCGCCCCGTGGGTGGCCCACCGGGTGTGGCCGATGCCCGTCGTCGACGCGGGCAATGGGCTGTCGCTCAGCGCACCCTCGAGGTTCGCCAGCTTGCCGGCGCGCTTCTCCGTCGCGATCTTTCCGTCGGCGAGGAGCGCGACACCAGCGGAGTCGTACCCCCGGTACTCCAGCCGCCGCAAGCCGTTGATGACGACCTCGAGGGCGGACTGCTCACCGACGTAGCCCACGATGCCGCACATGGGTGACAGGGTATCGACCCGTGGGGAACGGACCCGGAGCCAGACCGGCGTACGACGGGATGCCCTGGATCGAGGTCGACCGCGAGGCGTGGAGCGCATTGCGCAGCTCCACTCCGCTGCCCCTCACCGACGACGACCTGTCCCGCCTGCGAGGGCTCGGCGAGCCGATCGACCTTGCGGAGGTCGAAGAGGTCTACCTGCCCCTCTCCCGGCTGCTCAACCTGCAGGTGACGGCGGCTCATGCCCGGCACGCGGCGACGTCAACCTTCCTCGGCGAGATGGCCCCGCGCGTGCCGTACGTGATCGGCGTGGCCGGCAGCGTCGCCGTTGGCAAGAGCACAACGTCTCGCGTGCTACGCGAGCTGCTGGCCCGTTGGCCGCACCATCCGGCGGTCCAGCTCGTCACCACCGACGGCTTCCTGTTCCCCAACGCCGAGCTGATCCGCCGAGGCATGCTCGACCGCAAGGGATTCCCCGAGTCGTACGACCAGCGCGCGCTCCTGAGCTTCCTCGTCGCGGTGAAGTCCGGTACCGCCGAGGTGAGCGCGCCCGCCTACTCCCACCTCGTCTACGACATCGTCCCCGACGAACGCGTCGTCGTCCGCTCGCCGGACATCCTGCTCGTCGAGGGACTGAACGTGCTGCAACCACCGCGCGCCCGTGACGACGGCAGCTCGAGCCTGGCCGTGTCGGACTTCTTCGACTTCTCGATCTACGTGGACGCGGCCGAGGAGGACGTGAAGCGGTGGTACGTCGAACGGTTCCTGAGCCTCCGGCAGACCGCGTTCGCCGACCGCGCCTCGTACTTCCACCGCTTCGCGCACCTCGACGACGAGTCCGCTCGCCGGACGGCTGCGTTCATCTGGGACCAGGTCAACGGCCCGAACCTGGTCCAGAACATCCGGCCGACCCGCGGCCGCGCCACGCTGGTGTTGCTGAAGGCGGCCGACCACTCGGTCAGCCGCGTCCGCCTCCGAAAGCTGTGACCACGGCGGCGGTTCCGGGTCAGGACAGCGCCAGCTCGGCGCGCACCACGTCGGCGAGCCGGTCGGCGACCGACTGCGCCTGGTCGGCGTCCGGGGCCTCCACCATCACCCGGACGACCGGCTCGGTGCCGCTCGGCCGCAACAGCACCCGGCCCGTCGTGCCCAGCTCGCTCTCCATGTCTCGCACCGCGTCCTGCAGCGGCTCGCACGCGTCGACCCGCCTCTTGTCGACGTCCTTCACGTTGACCAGCACCTGCGGCAGCCGCTCCATCACCGACGCCAGATCTGCCAGCGACGAGCCCGTCGAGGCCACCCGCGCCAGCAGGTGCAGCGCCGTCAGCGTGCCGTCGCCGGTCGTCGCGTGGTCGAGCATGATGACGTGGCCCGACTGCTCGCCGCCGAGGTTGAAGCCGCCGTCCTTCATCGCCTCGAGGACGTAGCGGTCACCGACGGCGGTCTCGACGACGTTGATCCGCTCCCGCTCCATCGCCAGCCGGAAGCCGAGGTTGGACATCACCGTGACGACGGCGGTGTCGCGGCGCAGCCGGCCTGCTTCGCGCATCGCCAACGCCAGGATCGCCATGATCTGGTCGCCGTCGACGAGGTGGCCGGACGCGTCCACCGCGAGACACCGGTCGGCGTCCCCGTCGAGCGCGACACCTGCGTGCGCGGCGTGCTCGACGACCGCCGCCCGCAGCCGGCCGAGGTGCGTGGAGCCGTACCCGTCGTTGATGTTGAGACCGTCGGGTGCGTCGCCGATACTCACGACGTCCGCGCCGGCGGCACCAAGCACCTGAGGGGCGAGCGAGTACGCCGCGCCATGCGCGGCGTCCAGCACCACCCGCAACCCGTCGAGCCGGTGCGGAAGCGTCTGTACCAGGTGGTCGGCGTAACGCCGCTGCAAGGAGCCGTCGACCCGGATGCGCCCGACCGCGGCGCCGGTCGGGCGCTGCCACTCCTCGCGCAGCCGCTTCTCGATCGCGTCCTCGAGATCGTCGGCCAGCTTGTGACCGCCACGGGCGAGGAACTTCAACCCGTTGTCAGGCATCGGGTTGTGACTGGCCGAGATCACGGCCCCGAGGTCGGCCCCCACATCGGCGGTGAGGAAGGCGACGGCGGGTGTCGGGACAACCCCGACGTCGACCACGTCGACCCCCGCAC
Organism: Actinomycetes bacterium; assembly: GCA_050743225.1. Lineage (GTDB taxonomy): Bacteria > Actinomycetota > Actinomycetes > JACCUZ01 > JACCUZ01 > JBOGDX01. The sequence continues at coordinate 6,707 of JBOGDX010000044.1, forward strand.
TGGCGAGGCCGGCCACGACCGCCGCAGCGAGGAACTCACCCGACGCGCGCGGGTCCCTTCCGACGACGGCGACCGGCCGGTGCCCCTCGAAGGCGCCCGCGTCACCAAGGACGTGGGCGGCAGCCACCGACAGGTCCAGCGCCAGCTCGGCCGTGAGGTCCTCGTTGGCGATGCCCCGCACACCGTCGGTGCCGAAAATGCTTCCCATTGCGGGCGGAAGCGTCAGCGCTTGGAGTACTGGGGCGCCTTGCGGGCCTTCTTCAGGCCGTACTTCTTGCGCTCCTTGGCCCTCGGGTCACGGGTGAGGAAGCCGGCCCGCTTGAGCGAGGGGCGGTTGCCGTCCTCGTCGATACCGTTCAGCGCCCGGGCGATGGCGAGCCGGAGCGCTCCGGCCTGCCCGGACACACCGCCCCCGTGGATGCGTGCGACGACGTCGAAGCGGTCCTCGGCACCGAGGGTCACGAAGGGCTCGTTCACCAGCTGCTGGTGGACCTTGTTGGGGAAGTAGGTGTCCAGCGGTCGGCCGTTGACCGTCCACTGGCCGGAGCCGGGCACCAGCCGGACGCGGGCGATCGCCTGCTTGCGCCGGCCGGTGGCCGCGCCGGGAGCGGTGACGATCTCCCGCGGGGTCGCGGTCGCGAACGACTCCGACGACTCGGAGGTGAAGCTCTCCGGCGCGTCGGCGCCGTCGAGGGGCTCGATGCCCTCGGCGGGCTGGATGGCGGTCTCGGCCACGTGTCTCGGTCTCTCTCGTTCGGTTCCGGCGCGCGCTACTGCGCGACCTGTGTGATCTGGAACGGTTCCGGCGACTGCGCCTGGTGCGGGTGCTCCGGCCCCGCGTACACCTTGAGCTTCTTGAGCATCGTCCGGCCGAGGCTGTTGTGCGGCAGCATGCCCTTGATCGCCTTCTCGACCGCCTTCTCCGGGTGGCGCTCAAGGAGCTCGGAGTACGGCGTCGCCCGCAGCCCACCCGGGTAGCCCGAGTGACGGTAGGCCAGCTTGGCCTCGCGCTTGTTGCCGGTCAGGGCCACCTTGTCCGCGTTGACCACGATCACGAAGTCGCCGGTGTCGACGTGGGGGGCATAGATCGGCTTGTGCTTGCCGCGCAGGAGGGTGGCCGCTTGGGTGGCGAGCCGGCCGAGGACGACGTCAGTGGCGTCGATGACGTGCCACTGACGCTGGACGTCGCCTGGCTTGGGGCTGTACGTGCGCACGGTGAGGCCTTCTCGTGGTCTGGGTCGGACGTCTCGTGCCTGCGGCGGAGTCCGGCGCAGGCCGGTCCGCGGGTGGGCACAACGACCTCGCAGACTACCGCCCGCCCCCGAGGGGGTCAAAAGCTCAGCCGACGGTGGCAGACGGCACCTTCGAGTTCTGGTCCCACACGAAGGTGACCGTCGAGTCGGCCGCGAGGGTCAGCGCGATGTTGCCTCCGTCACGGGCCCCACCAGCGCCGTAGTTCTCCGCCCAGGAGTCGTCGATGGCGACCTTCCACTGGTGGCCGCCGGCCGGCACCGCGAAGGTGCCCTTCCACCGGCCGTCGCTGTCGTCGAAGGTCAGATGCGTCGCCGCGCACCCCGGATCCCAGTCACCAGGGCACCCGAGCTCGGACTGCAGGCTGCCGGCGACGGTCACCGACCCGACGAGCGGGCGGGGCGGCGCCACGGTGACACCGGCCGGGCTGCTGGTGACCGTCGTCCCGCCCGCCATCGTGAGGACCGCCCGGTAGCGCACCTGGGTTCCCAGCTCGAGGGCGGAGACGTCGTCGAACGCGGTGTAGACGGGCGACGAGTCGTCGGTGCCGAGCGAGGTCCAGGCACCGCCGGCGACGCTGCGCTGCAGCTCGACCACGTTGCTCGCCCGGTCGGGGGCGACGCTCGCCGCCACTGTGACGTCGGCCAGCCGGGTGACCTCGCCGCCGTCCTGCGGCGTCGTGATGGCGACCGCCGGCAGCGGGACCCGGGTCGAGCGGGCTCGGCTCGTCGAGGTGTGACCGGCGTTGTCCAGCGCGACCGCGCGGTACCTCACCGGTGTCCCCGGATCCTCCCCCGAGACGTCATGGAAGACGCTGTACGGCGCGTTGTCGTCCGTGCCGACCGGCTGCCAGGGACCGTCGCCGACCCTGGCGTGGAACGTGACCTCGTAGAACGAGCGGCCGTCCACCTCTGCGGTGACCTGCATCCGGCCCCTGGACTGGGCGGCCGGCTGCGGCCGGTCGAGCTCGACCTCGGGCGCCCGCCCCGACGACGGCACGTCCCTCGACGCCCGGTAGACGACCGCCGACAGGGCCGGCACGGTGACCGGCAGCCGGCGGTTCGCGCCGGTGGTCAGCGCACTCTCCCCGGACCCGTAGACCTTCCCGAAGGTGGTCCTCCGCAGGTACGTCGGGACGGCGACCGTCCTGGCGGTCTCGCTGTTGTTCAGCGCGACGACGTACTCCCGCTGCTCCTCCCGGTCGATCCGCGAGAAGGAGTAGACGCCGGCGCCGCCGTCCGCGTAGCGGTGCTGGTGGGCGCCGTCACGCAGTGCGGTGTGTGCGGTCGTGACGTCCGCGAGATCGCGGATCGCCTGATACATCGGGTGCGACGGCTCGAAGTTGTCCTGCGCGTGGGTGCGGTCAGTGCCCAGCAGGTCGTCGTCCAGGTACTCGGGAACCTGGCTGGCGAAGAGCGTCTGCCGGGCCACCTGGTCACCGCCGGTGCCGGTGAACCCCTGCTCGTCGCCGTAGTAGACGACCGGGTTGCCGCGGGAGAAGTACATGAGCTCGTGCGCCAGCCGGTCGCGCGCGACGAGCTCGTCGTCGGACGCTCCCGCGTTGTCGGAGGACACGAAGTGCCCGATGCGGCCCATGTCGTGGTTCCCGAGGAACGTGGGCAGCTGGTAGACATTCGAGTCGGCGTCGGTGTACCAGTCGTCGCCGAGGAAGAACGACCGCAGATGGTCCGCGGACTGCCCGCGCGATGCGAAGTTGCGGGCCGCCTCCTGGAACGGGAAGTCCAGCACGGCCTGCATGCGGTCGGTCGTCGTGAAGTGCGACGTGAAGCTCTTCGTCGTGTCGAAGACCTCGCCGAACATGAAGAACTCGTCCTTGCCGACGGAGTGCGCGTAGTCGAGCACCTCAGGCCCGAACTCCTGCCAGAACTCGTCGTTGACGTGCTTCATCGTGTCGATGCGGAAGCCGTCGACGCCGAAGTCGCCGATCCACTTCTTGTAGATCTCGATCATCCCGTCGACGACCGCCGGGTGCTCGGTGAACAGGTCATCGAGGCCGAAGAAGTCCCCGTAGTAGGAGTCCTCACCGGTGAACGTCGTGTTGCCACGGTTGTGGTAGAGCGTGACGTCGTTGAGCCAGTCCGGGACCTTGAGGCTCTGCTCGGCGGGGTCGAGCACGGGGGTGTACGGGAAGGAGACCGTGGGGGAGAGCGGTGGGAAGGTGCTGCCTCCCGCGTGGTCGCGGTCGTCGAAAGGGGTGCCAGACGCCGTCCGATAGGGCTCGACGTCCTTGGGGACGTACGCGGTCCGTGCACCTTCCTCGTAGCCGATCACGTCGGCGGTGTGGTTGGTGATGATGTCGAAGTAGACCTTCATCCCGCGGTGGTGGGCAGCGTCGACGAGAGCCTCGAGCTCGGCGTTGGTACCGAGGTGGGGGTCGATCTGGGTGAAGTCGGTGATCCAGTAGCCGTGGTATCCGGCCGAGGGTCCGTCCTCGAGCTGGACCGCCTTGTTCTTGAAGCTGGGCGTCAGCCAGATCGACGTCGTGCCGAGTCCTTCGATGTAGTCGATGCGGTCGAGGAGGCCGGCGAGGTCACCGCCGTTGTAGAAGCCCCTGGCCGTCGGGTCGAAACCATGCTGGAGCCGGTCGCCTGGGATGTCGCCGGTGTCGTTGCCGGCGTCACCGTTCTCGAAGCGGTCGGCCATCACGAAGTAGAAGTTCTCGTCGGTGACCGGTGACCGCAGTGAATGGAGTGCGCCCGCACCGCTTGGCAGCTTGCCGGCTACAGCCGGACCGGCAGTCGCCCCGATCGTGCCGAGGACCACCGCCGCCACGGCAACGGCTGCGAGCAGGGCACGCGCGATCGGCGCACGTCGACGCATGGCGGTCTCCCTCCGGCAGGACAAGATCGGCCCGAAACTAGTCGGAAGCGCGCGGAACGGGAAGACCCGACATTTGGGCGCTCAAGCAAGCGGCGCCCCCGTCGCCCCTCACCGGGCTCGCTCGACCCGCCCCTCGTCCCAGACCGGCTCGGTCGACTCGTACACCGAGCCGTCCGCGCCGAACACGAGGTAGCGGTCGTACCCCCTCGCGAACCACCGGTCGTGGGTCACCGCGAGAACCGTGCCGTCAAAGGCGGCGAGCCCCTCCTCCAGCGCCTCGGCCGAGACCAGGTCGAGGTTGTCCGTTGGCTCGTCGAGGAGGAGCAGGGT
>JBOGDX010000045.1:0-11124 GCA_050743225.1 Actinomycetes bacterium
CCCTCTATGCTGGACGCGCTCCAAGGCCCCCATCGTCTAGCGGCCTAGGACGCCGCCCTTTCACGGCGGTAGCACGGGTTCGAATCCCGTTGGGGGTGCTAGTGAAATATGCTTCCTGACCTGCAGTGATGTGTTCGAGCAACTCGGACAACCGCCCATCTGGTTGCTCGATTGGCAACACTTTGGCAACAGGAAGTTCAGCGGGGACGACAGATGGCGTGCTACCGCGCTCGCTGGTGCGAGCCAGATCCATCGCATCGGCGACCTCGTCGAGGCGGTCCCCGAACAGATGGCCGTAGGTGTCCAGCGTCATCGTGGCGGACCCGTGACCGAGCATCTGCTGGACAACCTTGACGTCTGCGCCCGATGCGATGGCGAGGGATGCGGCGGTGTGCCGCAGCTCGTGCGGGTAGAGGTCGGGCATCCCGATCCGTTCGGCCGCAGGGCGGAACGCCTTGCGGAAGGCCGAGACGCGCAACGGGTTGCCGCTGCGGATGCCGACGAACACGAGGTCGTCCGGCTCTCGGTTCTCCAGGTGCCGGGCAAGGTCGTCGACCAAGAAGCGCGGGATCGGCACCTCGCGGCGCTGGTGGGTCTTGGTGGAGCCCCACACCATCCCGTGCCCTTGGACGGGAGTGACCGACTCGGCGATGACGGCCCGACGCCTGGCGAGGTCGACGCGGCGCACCCGCAGCGCAGCCATCTCGCCGAACCGAACACCCGTGTAGGCAAGGAAGAGGACCACCAGCCGGTACATCTCGTTGGTGCGCTCGTCGTGCGCGCGGTGCTTGCTGACCTCGGTCGGGTAGCCGCACGCGGTGGCCAGGGCATCGACCTGCGCATGGGTCAGGTAGCGGCGCTCATGCTTGACCGGCCGCGGCAGGTTGATCTGGGCGGCGACATTGCGGGCCAGTCGGCCGTCCCTGACAGCCATGTCGAGCATCATCGAGAGCACTCGGTGGATCTTCCGGACGGACGCTGGAGACTGGGTCTTCGTCAGTCCGGTGACCCACACCTGGACCTCGGAGTGCGAGACGGCAGAGAGTTTGACGTTTCGCCACGTCGGGTTGATGTGCTTGCGCACCACGCCCTCATACCGGTTCCGTGTCGTGGGCTTGACCTGCGTCTGGCCGGCCAGCCAAACCTGTGCCCACTCCCCCACCGTCACCCGCGCAAGAGCCGGGTCGACATAGGACCCGGTGTTCTTCGAGCTCTCGACGCTGGTGAGGAATCGTTCGGCGTCGACCTTGCGGCTGAAGGTCTTGTTGCGCTGCTTGCCGGCTGGTGTGCGGTAGTGCGCCCGCCACACGCTCGTGCCCTTGGCGGTGCGCTTCTCGATGCTGGCCATGGTCGTCTCCTCGTCTCAGTCTCGGCGAGCCAGCGGAGGGGCATCAAGGCTTCGTGGGCGGTTGTGGATGGTCTGGTCGTGCAGCCAGGCCAATACGTCGCCGCGCCAATAGCGGACGGCGCGTCCGACGCGGAAGCTGTGCGGCCCGGTGCCGAGGTGACGCCAATAGCGCAGCGTCGCCACCGGCGCTCGCACCAGCGCTGCGGCCTCTACGATGGTCAGCAGTTCGTCGTCGGGCTGGCGAGTGGTTTCCTCGATCATGAAGTGCTCCTCGGTGAACTCGTTTACCCCTAAGGCCATCAACCACCCACTTGGGGGTCACCTTCCGTCGGGGAATTTTCGGTTCGCGCTGGCGTTGCCTTCGCTGAACTGGCCGATGAGCTGGTCACGAATGGCGGGATGTTGGAGGCGTTCTCACCGGCGATGAGCGACCCTGATCATGGGTTTAGACCTGCAACGGCAGCGAAACTGTCTGGACGCGCGACTAAGTTGAGGGACATGAGAACCTCCCTTGCAACCCTCGCCGAGGTGTGCGAGATGACCCCGTTTCTCGTGCCCTGGGACCTTCAGGCGTTGCCTGAGCCGTGGACGTGGCGCGACCCCCGCAAGCACCCGATCGAGGACCTGGAGGGCCCGCTCGGTCGCACCATCCAGGTCTCCAACGCGGACGACCTTCGCGAAGCCTGCTACTTCGTCCTCCTTCACACCTTCCTCGAAGCGTCGCCTGTCGAACGGCCGGAAGCGGAATGGGAAAGCGACGGCATTTGGATTACAACGCACCCAAGCGACGACGCCAGCACGGTGGAGGTCAGAAGCAGGCTTCTTGGGAGTTTTGACACTGAGATGGCTCGTGTGGCGGGCCGGGACGCGTCAGAACACTGGCAGGACGACCACTTCACGATCTTCGAAGACGCGCTCGGCGCCTATGCGAGCGCGACGGTTTCGGCATCACCGCTCGTCCTCGCGAATCTGGCAGCAGTCTTGCTCGACGCCTTCGAGGCAACCGGCGACTTCCGTCGGAATCTCGAGTCGGCTGGCTGGCAACCGACATTCGCGTCCGCACATGTCGACTTCGAATACTTCTGGTGCGGCACAAGCACGGTGGCAGAGACGGGTAAGTACGCTGACATCAGCGAGAATCCCATTGCCCGTTGGGGCTACCAGGATGAGTGAGATGCTGCGCGGTCACACTCAACCGATCGGCAGCTGGGACGACGTGATCGCGTGGCTCATCGAGTCGTTCGACGCGCTCGACGTCGGCGACGTCCTCGAGCTTGGGCCGTCGGATTCCGTCGTCTTCCGGGGCGAAGACGGCGGGACCGAGGAGATCGTCCCCTGTGCTCAGGCGCAGGCCCTCGAGGAGGGCGTGGTCTGGGTCCGTCTCTCGACCGAGGTCATGAATCTCCCGCTGTTGTCCGACCTATCGAGCGACGGGCTCCCGTTCGACGAGTGGCAGGACGGCTCGATCTTCGACGACTGCACGGACGGATACCTCGTCAGTAATGACATCTCGGTTCTGGCGGAGGCGTGCGTGGTGTGGTTCCGCGATCGGCAGGGGCTCGCCTATGACGAGCTCGGCTGCGAACATCATCGAGCCCGCACATTGCATCAGCTCTAGGCTGCACGTCTGCACTCAATTCCGGGTTGGCGAGGCCATGAGCACGAGAGGACAAACGATGACCATCTTCTGTCTCGAAGGCGAGTGGGGAAACATGCGAAGCCGCGAATCGGTGCTTCCCATGTTGGACCTGCTGGACCGTCTTGGTGTTTCGAACTTCGTCCACCGGGACGTGGCGACGCAAGAAGAGTTCAGGTACTACTTTGACCGGTTTGCAAGAGCGAAGGCCACCACGTATCCGGTGCTCTATCTCGCTGGGCATGGAGGGGTCGGCACATTCGTCCTGGGCGGGAAGAACGAGATTGAGCTGGGCGAAATGGCCGAGATGATGAGGGGCAAGCTGACGGACCGCGTGATCTATTTCGGAAGCTGCCTGGTCGGATCCGCAGACGATGACGAGCTCAAGGAGTTCGCCAAGGCAACTGGAGCTCGGTTCGTCATCGGATACTCGTCATCCGTGGATTGGCTCGAGAGCGCCTCGTTCGATCTGTTGCTACTCGGTCTCGTGGTCGATGGTTGGCGCAGCGAAGCCTTGTACAAGCGCATCATCAAGGACCGTGAACTGTGGGCCGAGTCGCTGGGCGTCGTTGTTGCGACCAAGGCGAATGTCCATCGCGCGCGCTGAGTGAGCACGCCAGTTTGGGTCAACTGTATCCGATCAGATACACTGTCTGTATGACTACCGAGCACATTCTTGTCGAGGCCCGCGAAGTGTCGGGCTTGTCGCAGGCTGCCCTCGCAAAGCGTGCCGGAACGTCGCGGCCGACGCTGTCGGCGTACGAGCACGGCCGGAAATCGCCCACTCTGGCCACTGCGGCCCGGATCGTGGGAGAGGTGGGATTCGACTTGGCGTTGGAGCCGCAGATCAACTTCGTTGAGGTGGCGGTCGAGCGTGGTCGTCCGATCATGGTGCCGACGCGGTTGCCGCGCCTGAGTCTCGAAGACGCGTTGGCGAGATTGGAGCTTCCTCTTCATCTGAACTGGTCGGAGCGTGGCCGCACGTTCGATCTTCGTGACCGTCGTCAGCGCGCCCGGGTCTACGAGATCGTTCTGCGTGAAGGCGGACCAGCTGACGTACGGGCGTACATCGACGGCGCGTTGCTCGTGGACCTGTGGGACGAGCTGGTGTTGCCGGTTGCCGTCCGTAGCGCATGGCAGCCAACTGTCGTCGGACCGCCGGCAGATCAGGCGGCGTAGTGGAACAGCTCAGACCCTCCGACTTTCAGATCGCGGTTGCCCGTGTGTTTTTCGGACTGAAGGCATCGGAAGGTTACGTGGTGGCTGGTGGCGCCGGTCTGCTCGCGAGTGAGTTGGTCAACCGGCCGACCCAAGATCTGGATTTCTTCACGCACTTGCCGGTTGAGACGGTCGCTCAGGCTCGGGACGCGTTCCTCGAGGCCCTCACCGGACGAGGCTGGACCGCCACGGTGCTGGTGGACGCTCCGACGTTCTGTCGGATGCATGTCGTCGACAGAGACGACGAGGTCCTCGTGGACCTCGCCTTGGACTCACCTCCGAAGGCGGCGCCGATGATCACGTTGCTTGGTCCCACGCTCGTGCCATTGGAGCTGGCCGGCCGCAAGTTGTTAGCTCTGTTCGGTCGCGCCGAGGCTCGCGATTTCGCCGACGTCTTCGTGCTCGCCAAACGGTTTGACAAGGAGGCACTGCTCGCCGAGGCGGCAGCAGACGACGCGGGATTCGATCGGAGAGTGTTGGCCGAAATGATGGGAACGCTCGGCCGATTCGCTGACGAGGAGATCCCACTTCCGGATGCCGTCGTCGGTGATGCCCGAGCCTTTTTCGCCGTCTGGGCTAACGAGCTGAACGATCGTTGAGAATCGGCCGACCGGCTTCGAGTTAATGTCACACGATTTGTCCCAACCCAATGTCCCCCCGCCCGGGGGACATTGGTGTTGCGCAGGTCAGGGAACGTTCCCCCGACGGTTCCAGTTTCTTTGTGGGAGCCAGTCAGAAGCCGATTCCCGGCCCTCGATCACGCGGCCGCGACATGGGAACGGGCTCGCGGAGCCGCGTTCGGCTTTCGTGGCCCGCGTCGGGTGGGCGAGGCGCCGCGTACTTGCTGGCTTCCTCGGCTGCGAGGTCGGCGGCGTGGGCGGGTCCGAGGTCGGCGCGATCGCGGCTGAAGGTGCCGATCCACTGTCTGCGGGCGTCGTCGAGGTTCTCGGCGACGAGGTGGACGGTGTTGGCGTGCCGGCCACGTGTCATGCCGACGTAGGCCGATGCAGCTCCGGTGTGCTCGCCCAGCACCAAGTGCGCCGTGTTCGTGGTTTCGCCTTGGGCTCCGTAGACGGTGGTGGCGTAGGCCAACTCGACGTCGTTCTGGGCGTAGCTGGGTGGCAGGTTCCGGTGGCCGTGTTCGCCGATGAGTTGGAGCGTCCCGCCGGTGTCGATTCCGGTGATGGTCCAGGTGTCGCGGTTGGCAACGCCGAGGTCGTAGTCGTTGCGCCGGGTCGCGACCCGGTCACCGACTCCGATCCGTTCACCGGCCTGGGTGATGAGGGCGCGCCTGTCGTCGACTCGCCCGGTGGCGACGCGGCGTTCGCGGATCGCGGCGTTCAGGTCGGCGATCTGATCGCGGGTGTCCGCAACGACCAACGCACCAGTCCTCGCAGCTTCATTGGCCAGCGCGGCGGTGCGTTCCTGCTCGCTTGTGTGCACGACGACGTGATCGCGGCCGGTGAGTCGGTCGAAGACCCGGTCGGGTTCGGTGCCGGTGCGCATGGCGAGGCTGATGTCGGCGTATTCGGGGTCGGCGAACCGGCGGACGGTGTCGAGGGTCAGGACCGCGTCGGGGTCGGCCCAGCGGGTGGCGATATCGAGTACGCCGCCGCGGCCGACGGCCGGGAGCTGGTGTCGGTCGCCGAGGAAGGCGACCCGGGCGTCGTGCTCGTCGGCGATCGTCAGCAGGGCTCGGGCGGTGTCCTGGTCGAGCATTCCGGCCTCGTCCACCACCAGCAGGTCACCCGGTCGGAGCGCTGCCTCTTGCCGCGGTTCGCTAGTGACGCGAGTCCAATGGCCGTCGTCGTCCCACCGCCACCCGTGCTGGTGCGCCAGCCACGCGGCGGAGAACGCCCGGGAGCCGACCTGCCGGCCCGCGACCGTCGCTGCCCTCAGGGTCGGAGTCACCACGATCATCCGCCGGCCCTGATGGTCGAGTGTCGCCTGGGCGGCGGTAAGGGTGGTGGTCTTGCCGGCACCGGCGGCACCATCGACGACGACCAAACTGTCGTGGCCGGCGAGCCGGGCGGCCACCTTCAACTGGCTCTCGTCCATGTCGTCGGTCACGAGTACTGCCACCTGCCCTGGTCCGCCGCTCGGACGGTTGGCGAGCCGTTCGACGATGTCGGCCTCGACCCCCAGCACCTCCCCTGAGGTCAGCGCCCGGATGTGCTCCGGCACGTCATGTTCGAGGAGCGGCACACAGGCCGCGATCGTACGGGCTGTGAGGTCCTCGGCCAGCTCCAGCCGGGCGGCCGCCTCCGCGACGACGTCGGACCGCGCGATCAGGCGTTCGGCCTCCCCGCGGATGTCGGCAGCGTTCCATCCCGACCTTCGTGCCCCGAGCCGACTCAGGATGGTCTCGACGGCGGCGTCGCGATCCACCGCACCGGTCTTCGTCACCGCTACCGGCGATCCGGATGCGGCGCCTCGGTAGCTGAGGTCGTGCAGTTCGCGGACCCAGCGGTCGGTCAGGTCGGCGCCGTCGCGCGGGATGCCCTTGTCCGGTCGTGCCTCGGCCCACGCTCGCGCGTCCCAGATTCGTCGCAGCTTCGTCCCCGGCTCTTCGCCCGGACGGGCGTCGCGCCACTCGGCCTCGTAGCGGTCGATGTTGCGTCCGATCTGCCGAGCCCGGGCACTGAACGCCCCAGCAAACGCGGCGAGCTCGCGGACCGCCCCGGTCGCCGGGTCGAGCGTGAAGCCATGCTCTGCTAGCGCGTCGCGGAACTGCGGGTCCGTCATCACCGCCGCATGCCCGATCCCATTGATCGCGTCGATGCTGTCCCGCACCCCGACCGTGTGCAGGCCACGCCACTTCCCGGCCGCGAACACCCGGGCGTTGACCTGAAGATGAAGGTGCCGGTGCGGGTCACCCGCCCGCGACGTGTAGTGCCGCACCGTCACCGCTTCGATCCGCTCGACCGGAACCTGCACCTGTCGACCGCGCGGTCCCACCCGCGTCGTCGCATGCTGCGCCAACCAGCCGACGATCTGTGATGCGGCCCGATCCATCGCCGCGTCATAGGCTTCCGCGACGTCCGGATGCAACGCAGCCGCCAACGACCACGACTTCGGACCGTTCACCACGACCTCGACGAACCGCACCGCATTCGCATCGGTACGCAACCGGCCCCGCGCGTCGCCGGTGAGTGGATCGCGACCAGCGACCCACGCCTCGTAACCATCCCCGTCGAGCACGCCGACCCGCTCGACCCCGCCATCCGGGGTGGCGACGAACCGATCCGCCAGACCGGTCCCCTCCGCCAGGTAGTAATCATCGACACGGGCGTGGTCGGCCTCGACATAGTGCCGGGCAGCGGCAGCCGCACCGCGGTAGACCTTGACGCCACCCTGCATGTCCAATCACAACCAACACTCGGCCCAGAAACACATCGCGGGCCGCCCCAAGTGGGGCAGCCCGTCTACGACATTCGTAGCATGCGTGCCGCTCAGAAGGAACGAGTGGAAACGAGCAGTTCAGGTGGGTACTCGTTGGGAGCTCGCGTCGGTATGGCGGCCATTGACTACAAGCAGAAATCAACAGGTTCGTGTCGGCTTGGCGTCTCGGTCTGGACCGGCTCGCCCCCTGCGTGACCAAGCCGGAGCACGGGGACAATTCGATCTGGGTGGTGAAACGGATTGACTGGCGCAAGTCGCCGCATCAGGGTCATGGGTGACTGAAAGCGGTCGATCGGCGACGTCTACCGGACGCTCTCGATAGAGTCAGCGAGTCGTCTGGTGGTCTATGGGGGTATTGCGTGGCGCTCAAGAAGTCGGATCTGTACAGCTCGCTTTGGAGCAGTGCTGACGAACTTCGCGGAAGCATGGACGCGAGCCAGTACAAGGACTACGTGCTCACGCTTCTGTTCGTGAAGTATGTCTCCGACAAAGCCAAGGCCGACGTGTACGCCTTGATCGACGTGCCCGAAGACGGCTCCTTCGACTACCTGATCACGCTCAAAGGGAAGCCCGACGTAGGAGAGAAGGTCAACGTCGCCATCCGCAAACTTGCGGAGGCCAACGACCTGCAGGGCGTGATCAACAACGCAGACTTCGATGACCCGACCAAGCTCGGCTCAGGCAAGGACCTCCAGGACCGCGTCTCGAACCTGATCGGCATCTTCCAAGACGTTGACTTCTCCGGATCGACGGCAGAAGGCGACGACCTGCTCGGGGATGCTTACGAGTACCTGATGCGCCACTTCGCTACGCAGTCGGGCAAGAGCAAGGGGCAGTTCTATACGCCCGCCGAGGTGTCGCGAGTCATGGCGCAACTGCTCCAGATCCCGGCTGGCACGCCGAAGGCGACGACGGTGTATGACCCGACGTGCGGATCAGGGTCGTTGCTGATCAAGGTCGCTGACGCTGCTCCGAACGGCCTAACGATCTACGGCCAGGAGAACGACAACGCCACGTGGGCGCTCGCCCGCATGAACATGATTCTTCACGGCAACGAGACCCACGAGCTTGTGCAGGGCAACACGCTCGCTGACCCGAAGTTCCGCGACGGCGAAAGACTGGCGACCTTCGACTACCTAGTAGCCAACCCGCCCTTCTCCGTAAAGACCTGGAAGAACGGCGTCGAGAAGGACTTTGGCCGCTTCGACGGATACGGGTCGCCCCCGGACAAGAACGGTGACTACGCCTTCCTGCTCCACATGGTGAAGTCGCTCAAGTCCTCCGGCATGGGCGTCGTCGTCCTCCCCCATGGCGTGCTGTTTCGCGGCAACGCCGAGGGGACGATCCGGACCGAGCTGATCAAGCGCGGCTACGTCAAGGCGATCATTGGTCTTCCATCAAACCTCTTCTACGGCACCGGCATCCCGGCATGCCTGATCGTCCTCGACAAGAAGGATGCGCAGGCTCGGACCGGCATCTTCATGATCGACGCGAGCAAGGGCTTCGAGAAAAACGGCCCCAAGAATCGCCTCCGCCCTCGCGACATGCACAGGATCGTCGACGCCTTCGTCAACCAGAAGGAGATCGAGCGCTACTCGCGGGTGGTGCTGCTGAGCGAGATCTCCGACCCAAAGAACGACTACAACCTCAATATCCCGCGCTACATCGACAGCGCTGAGCCCGAGGACATTCAGGACCTGCATGCCCACCTGCAGGGCGGCATTCCGAACCGCGACCTCGATGCGCTGCAGCCGTACTGGGACGCCTTCCCGAGCTTGCGTGCCGAGCTCTTCATGTCGCTGCGTGACGGCTACTCGGCACTGAACGTCGGCAAGGACGACATTCAGTCCGTTGTCACCGGCTCGAGCGAGTATCATGACTTTGCCCAGGGCACCGCGGGAATAGTCGATGAGTGGTGGGCTGACAAGGGCAAGGTGCTCGCAGACATTAAGCCGTCGACCCGACCGAACGATATAATCCACGACGTCTCGGAGACGCTGCTCGATGCCTTCCGAGCCCGACCGTTGATCGACGAGTACGGCGTGTATGAGCAGTTGATGAGTTACTGGAATGCCTCAATGCACGACGACGCCGCTCTGATCGTGGGTGAGGGCTGGGTCGAGGGTGTGAAGCCTCGTTCTGCTCGGTCGTGGAAGGATAAGAACAACAAGCCCAAGTACGAGGATGCGCACATTGTGTTCGGTACTGGCGCAAAGGCAGCGCGGTGGGTGATGGACCTGCTTCCTCCGGTGCATCTCGTGGCGCGGTTCTTCGCCAGTGACCAGGCCGAGGTCGACGGGCTCACGCAACTGAAGGACGCCGCATCCCTCGCGCTGGCGGAGTACATCGAGGAGCACGCCGTCGAGGGTGGACTTCTCTGGGACGCAGCCGGCGACGACGGCAAGGTCACGAGCAAGCTCGCGACCGCCCATCTGAAGGTGCTCAGGAGCACGGGGGGCGATCCTGAGGAGATGGCTGCGTTGGTGAAGGCCATCACCCTGTTCAAGTCTGAGACTGCGGCTAAGACGGCGCTCAGAGCGGCGGCAACCAAGTTGAACGAGAAGGCCCTGGCGAAGTACAGGGAGCTCGCAATCGACGACATCCGGTCGCTGGTCATCGAGGACAAGTGGGGCGTCACGGTTAAGAGTCGGATCGGGGCAGAGGTGCATGCACTCGGCGGGGCGCTGGTTGCTCGCCTTCATCTGCTTGCAGACCGGTATAGGTCCACAGTCGGTGAACTCGACGGCGAAATTGAGATGCTGGGTGACAGGGTGGCTGCACACCTTGCGGCGATGGGGATCAAGGGATGACCAGAGCTGGCGACTGGGCACGCTGCGAGTTTGGAGAGCTCTTCGAGTTCTCCAACGGCATCAACGCCGACAAGTCGGCCTACGGCAGCGGTACGCCGTTCATAAACATCCTCGAAGTCATTACCAAGGAGTGGCTGGAGCCGAGCGACATTCCTGGTCGGGTCACGCTTCCCGCCTCGACGCTTGCTCGCTATCGGGTGAACTTCGGTGACGTCCTCGTCAACCGAACGTCCGAGACTCAGGAGGAGGTCGGTCTCACCTCGACCTACCTGGGCGACGTCCCTGTGGTGTTCGGCGGCTTTGTGTTCCGCGCACGACCGAAGACGACGCGCCTTGATGTCGGCTTCTCAAAGTACGGCCTGCGTGGCATCGCCGTGCGGCGTCAGATCACCGCTCGTGGTCAGGGCGGGATCCGCGCCAACATCGGTCAGCGGGATCTGAAGTCCGTTGCCGTGGAGCTGCCGGACGTGCCGGAGCAGAAAGCAATCGCTGACGCCCTCGACGATGCGTCGTCCATGATCGACCGCCTCCAGCGCCTGATCATCAAGAAGCGCGACATCAAGCAGGGCTTGATGCAGGAGTTGCTTACCGGCCGGACACGATTGCTTGGCTTCTCAGGTGAGTGGACCGCGAGAAGCATTGGGGACTTCGCTGAAGTGAAGGCGGGTGGTACGCCCTCAACAGCGGTTGCTCGCTACTGGGGTGGGGAC
>JBOGDX010000046.1:0-11111 GCA_050743225.1 Actinomycetes bacterium
GCGCAGCACCCACCCGCAGGCGTCGTTCGCCGCGATCCGCGCGCGGGTGCTGCTCCTGGGCGCGACGTTCGGCTCCTGCACCGCGTTCCACCTGGCCGAGTACCGCGTCCCGGGCTCCCCGGTCACCACCCACGGCGCGGCCGCGCTGACCCTCGACGGCGGCCGCGAGTAGGTGACGTTCCGGGACCTCGACCTCAAGGAGGACGACTTCGAGCGAATCGGCGGCCACCTGCTCACCGGCGGCGCCGTCTCGTCGGCCCGCTCAGCGGTTCATAGACTCCGCTGCATGTCCCCGCCGCACGCAGTCGAGGTCGTCGACCTCGTCAAGCGGTACGACGGGAAGGCCGCCGTAGACGGGCTCTCGACGGTGGTCGACACCGGGCGGATCACCGCCGTCCTCGGCCCCAACGGGGCGGGCAAGACCACGACGATCGAGACCTGCGAGGGCTACCGCCGCCCTGACTCGGGCCACGTCCGGGTGCTGGGCCTGGACCCGGTGAGCGACGCCCTCCGGCTGCGCCCCCGGGTCGGCGTGATGCTGCAGCAGGGCGGCGTCTACCCCGGGGTGAAGGCCGTCGAGATGCTTCGCCACATCGCGCGCCTGCACGCTCACCCGCTCGACGTGGGCGAGCTCGTGGAGCGGCTCGGCCTGGGCTCCGCGGGCGGCACGACGTTCCGGCGGCTCTCCGGCGGGCAGCAACAGCGGCTGTGCCTGGCGATGGCGGTGGTCGGCCGCCCTGAGCTGGTGTTCCTCGACGAGCCGACCGCCGGGCTCGATCCGCAGGCCCGACGTGCGACCTGGGAGCTGGTCGAGGACCTGCGCGCCGACGGCGTCACCGTCGTCCTCACGACGCACTTCATGGACGAGGCGGAGCGGCTCGCCGACCAGGTCGTCGTCGTGGACCACGGCCGGGTCGTCGCGGTGGGCAGTCCACGTGACCTCATGGCGGCCGGCGCCCGGGGCACGCTCAGCTTCCGCGCCGCCGCCGGTCTCGACGTCGTCGGACTGGCCGCGTCGGTCCCGGGGGCGACCCGGGTGGACGAGGTCTCCCCCGGCCGGTACGTCGTGCAGGGGCTCGTCGACCCACGCCTCCTGGCCGACGTGGCCGCGTGGTGCGCGGCCCGTGACGTCATGCCCGACGTGCTGTCTGTTGGGCGCCGTTCGCTCGAGGACGTCTTCCTGGAGCTGACCGGACCAGAGCTGCGCGGATGATGGCCGGGACGAGCACCACCGGAGCGGGGACCTTCGCGCCGAACCCCGGGGCCGCGCCGCTGCCCAGCATGCTGCTCGCCCAGACCGGGCTCGAGATCCGCATGGTGCTGCGCAACGGCGAGCAGCTGCTGCTCACCGTCGTCATCCCGGTCCTGGTGCTGGTCGTCTTCGGTTCCGTCGAGGTGATGGACCTCGGCAGCCAGGCAGAACGGATGGACTTCCTCCTCCCCGGCGTCCTCGCGCTGGCCGTCATGTCCACCGCGTTCACCGGCCTGGCCATCGGCACCGGGTTCGAGCGGCGGTACGGCGCGCTCAAGCGGCTGGGCGCCTCTCCCCTGCCCCGCTGGACCCTGCTCGCGGCCAAGGGCCTTTCCGTGCTCGCGATCGAGGCCCTGCAGGTGGTGCTGCTCTGTGCCGTCGCGCTCGCGCTGGGCTGGGACCCCTCCGGGTCGGCGATCGGCGCGCTCGTCCTGGTCCTGGCCGGGACGGCGGCCTTCGCGGCCCTCGGCCTGCTGATGGCGGGGACCCTGCGGGCGGAGGCGACGCTGGCCGCTGCCAACCTCGTCTACCTGCTGCTCCTCGTCAGCGGCGGCATCGCGGTCCCGCTGGACCGGTTCCCGGAGGGGGCCCGCCCGGTGCTGGAGGCGCTGCCCGCCGGTGCGCTGGCCGAGGGGCTGCGGGACGCGCTCAGCCCCGGCATCGGCTCGGCGGGGATTCCCTGGGCACCCTTGCTGGTCCTGTTGGCGTGGGCCGTCGCGGCCGGTGCGCTGGCCGCCCGGACGTTCCGCTGGGAGTGACAGGGGCGCTGCGGGGTCGCCGTAGGCTGGCGCCGTGCAGCTGCTGAGCGCTCGGATGCGGTCCTGGAGGCCGACCCCCGGCACCCTGCGTCGCAGCTTCCTGGGCGCCCTCGTGATGAACACCGTCATCGTCGTGACCGGTGGCGCGGTCCGGCTGACCGCGTCCGGGCTGGGCTGCCCGACCGTGCCGAAGTGCACCGAGACGTCGATGGTCGTGACGCGCGAGATGGGTGTCCACGGCGCGATCGAGTTCGGGAACCGCCTGCTCACGTTCGTGCTGGCCGCCGCCGTGGTCGCCGCCCTGGTGACGGCCTGGCGGGCACGACGGCGTGACCTCGTGGGGTTCGCCGGCCTCTTGCTCGCGGGCATCGCCGGCCAGGCATTGCTCGGCGCGGTCACGGTGCTGACGGGACTCAACCCGGTCACGGTGATGGCCCACTTCCTCGTCTCTATGGCGCTGATCGCGGTCGCCGTGCTGGCGTACGCCCGGGCCGGAGACGGCGCCGCGCCCGCACCGGTCGGCGTGCGTCGGGACGTGCGCGCTGGCGCCTGGCTGCTGACGGCAGCCGTCGCGGCCACCCTGGTCGTCGGAACCGTGGTCACCGGCACCGGCCCGCACTCCGGGGACAAGCAGGCGGCCGACCGGCTGCCGTTCGACCTCGAGACCGTCAGCCAGCTCCACGCCGACCTGGTCTTCCTCGTCGTCGGGCTCAGCGTCGGGATGCTCGTGGCCGTCCGCGCAGCTGACGCACCCGCACCGCTGCCACGAAGGATGCTGACGTTGCTCGCCGTGGTCGTCGGGCAGGGCCTCGTCGGCTACGTCCAGTACGTCACCGACCTGCCGGTGGCCCTGGTCGGTGTCCACGTGCTGGGGGCCTGCCTGGTGTGGATCGCCACCCTGCGGGTGCTGCTGGCGGCGCTGCCCGCCCTCTCGGCGGGGCCGGCCGCTACCGGCGCTTCTGCGGCCGGAAGCCACCCAGAACCGGCTTGGGCAGCCTCGCGATGAGCGGCTCGACGGCCTCCGCGACCTGAGCGGGCGACGGCCGGTCTGCCGGCTTCCTGGCCAGGCAGGCCAGGACGAGGTCCGCCACCGGGGCCGGCACGGAGGACGGCAGGTCGCGGGGCGGCTTGTGCAGCTGCGGCCACGTCGGCGACCCGTCGTCGGCGACCCGGTCCTTGGACGACCAGGGCGTGAAGCCGGCGCAGGCCTGGAAAAGGGTCGCACCGACCCCGAACACGTCCGCGGCGCTGCCCGGTGGCTCGGTCGCCGGGTCGGCCTGCTCGGGCGCGAGGTATGCGTCAGTGCCGACGACGTGCCGCAGGGCTGCCGCCGCCTCGAGGGACCGGGCCACGCTCAGGTCGATCAGCCGTGGCGGAGCCCCCATGATGATGTTGCTCGGCTTCACGTCGAGGTGCACGACGCCCTGGCCGGCCAGGTAGTGCAGCGCCGAGCAGATCTCCAGGGCGAGCGGCAGGAGCTGCTCCAGCGGCAGGGGGCCGTACTTGCGTAGGAGGCGGGACAGCCGGGGCCCCTCGAGGTGCTCGAGCACGACCTGCGGTCTGGGGCCGTCGAGGGTGGCGCCGAAGGACCGGACCACGACCGGATGGTTGAGCCGCCCCAGCATCTCGACCTCGCGCCGCAACCCGCGCAGTGCCTTCGCGTCGGCGACCAGGCCGGGGCGCAGCACCTTCACCACCACCGCGCTGTACAGCCCCTCGTCGAAGGCGAGGTAGGCCTCGTACGAGCGCCCGCCTCCGAGCAGCCGGTGCACAACGCGGCCGGGGACGATCTCGTCCCCGGCCGCGAATGCCCAGCTGTCGGAGCTGCTCAACGAGTGTCGTCGCGGGTCGCGTCGTTGGTGTGGTTCTGCGTGTGGTCGCGCGTCGGGTCTCCGCCATCCATCGTGCGGTCCTTGGTCAGGTCGTCGTTGCTGACGTCGCGGTCCCGGCTGACCCCGGTCACCCGGCTGCTCGTGCCGTCAGCGCTCTCGCCGGTGTTGCTGTCGAACGTCGCCTCGGTGTCCTCGTCGTCATCGTCATCGTCGTCAGCCGAGAGGACGCTGACGGTGTCCTCCCGCTTGACCGCCACGTCGTCGCCGCTGGCGGCCGTCGACTGGGCGAGGGCGAAGAGCGTGAAGCCGAGGAGCGCCGCGAATGATGCGACCAATGCCCTGAACAGTGCGTGCATGTCGTTCCCTTTCCTCGTGGCCATTCACCGTGCCGTTCAGATGGTTGTCGGCGTCCGGCAAACAGCGACTTGAGGCGAGGACAGGCTTGGGTCAAGCCTAGAAGGGCAGCAGGGGGTCGACCGCGACGGCGAGGAACAGCAGCGTCAGGTAGGTGATCGACCCGTGGAAGAGCCGCATCGCGGTGACCTCCAGGCCGACCCCCTCGGTGGCGCGCCGCAGCAGCACGTGGGCAGCCCGGAGGAACGCGGCACCGAGGACCAGCGCTGCCCCGGCGTACACCGGGGTGGTGCCCGCCACGGGCCACAGCAGCAACGACACGGCCACCATCGCCCAGCTGTAGGCGACGATCTGCCGCGCCACCGTGACCGGGCCGGCCACGACCGGCAGCATCGGGACGCCGGCCGCGGCGTAGTCGTCGCGGAACCGCAGCGAGAGGGGCCAGTAGTGCGGCGGGGTCCAGAAGAAGATGATCGCGAAGAGCACGACCGGCGCCCACGACAGCGACCCGGTCACGGCCGACCAGCCGATGAGCACCGGCATGCAGCCGGCGGCGCCACCCCACACGATGTTCTGCGGGGTCCGGCGCTTGAGCCCCATCGTGTAGACCCCGACGTAGAACGCGATCGCCGCCAACGCGAGACCGGCCGGCAGCGGCCCGGTCGTGACCCAGAGCAGGGCCACGGAGGCGATCCCGAGCACGACTCCGAGGACGACCGCCTCGACCGGGCTCACCAGACCGGTGGCGAGCGGCCGCCGCTCGGTCCGGTGCATGACCTGGTCGATGTCGCGGTCGATGTAGCAGTTGAGCGTGTTCGCGCTTCCTGCCGCCAGCGCGCCGCCGACCAGCGTGGCCGCGACGAGGCCCAGTGGCGGGATGCCGCCCTGGGCGAGAAGCATGGTGGGCACCGTCGTCACGAGCAGCAGCTCGATGATGCGCGGCTTGGTCAGGGCGACGTACCCGGTGACGACCTGCCGCGCGGTCCGCCGGGGCCGCGGCGAGACGGCGACGACCGCGGCCGACGGCGGGCGGGAGTCGAGGGCCGTCACAACGCCGACTCTATCCGCCCGACCACCGGGCAGGCGCGGGACCGGGCCCTCCTGGGTAGGCTCGCGACGCGTTCTCACTGACGGGACGAGCTGACCTCGAAGGAGCCCTGACGCGCGCGTGAGCACCCAGCAGAAGCTCGAGTGGTCCGACCTCGACCGGAAGGCCGTGGACACCGTCCGCGTCCTGGCCATGGATGCCGTGCAGAAGGTCGGCAACGGCCACCCCGGGACCGCGATGAGCCTCGCGCCGGCGGCGTACCTGCTGTTCCAGCGGTACCTGCGGCACGACCCGACCGACCCGGCGTGGCCCGGTCGGGACCGGTTCGTCCTGTCCGCCGGACACTCCAGCCTCACGCTCTACCTGCAGCTCTACCTGTCCGGGTACGGCCTTGACCTCGACGACCTCAAGGCGCTGCGGACCTGGGGTTCGCTGACGCCCGGGCACCCCGAGCACGGGCACACGATCGGCGTCGAGACGACGACCGGCCCGCTCGGCCAGGGCGTGGGCAACGCCGTCGGCATGGCGATGGCCGCACGTCGGGAGCGTGGCCTGCTCGACCCGGACGCGGCGGCCGGCGAGAGCCCGTTCGACCACACCATCTGGTGCATCGCCTCGGACGGGGACATCGAGGAGGGGGTGAGCAGCGAGGCGTCCTCGCTGGCCGGGACGCAGCGGCTCGGCAACCTCGTCCTCATCTACGACCAGAACCAGATCTCGATCGAGGACGACACGACGATCGCGCTGTCCGAGGACACGGCAGCGCGGTACGAGGCCTACGGCTGGCACGTCCAGCGGGTCGACTGGCTGACCGACGACGGCGGGTACGACGAGAACGTGGCCGCTCTCGCCAAGGCCTTCGACGCCGCCCGGTCGGTCACCGACCGGCCGTCCTTCATCGCGCTCCGCACCCTCATTGCCTGGCCGGCGCCCAACGCCCAGAACACCGGCAAGGCACACGGCACGGCGCTGGGCGCCGACGAGGTCGCCGCCACCAAGAAGGTGCTCGGGTTCGACCCCACCAAGACCTTCGACGTCGACCCGGACACGCTGGCCCACGCCCGACAGGTCGTCGACCGCGGCCGGGCCGCGCATGCCGAGTGGCAGGCCGGCTTCGACCGATGGGCAGCGAGCAACCCCGACCGCGAGGCGCTGCTGGACCGGATGTCGCAGCGCCGCCTGCCCGACGGCTGGACCGACGTCATGCCCGACTTCCCGGCCGACCCGAAGGGGATGGCCACCCGCAAGGCCTCCGGCAAGGTCCTGGAGAAGATCGCACCCGAGCTGCCCGAGCTGTGGGGCGGGTCAGCGGACCTCGCCGAGTCGAACAACACGACGCCGGAGGGTGAGCCGTCGTTCCTGCCGGAGGACCGGCAGTCGAAGATGTTCCCGGGCGGGCCCTACGGCCGGGTGCTGCACTTCGGCATCCGCGAGCACGCGATGGGCTCGATCATGAACGGGATCACGCTGCACGGTGGGACCCGGGTCTACGGCGGAACGTTCCTGGTCTTCAGCGACTACATGCGCCCCGCGGTCCGGCTCGCCGCGCTGATGGGGCTGCCGGTCACCTACGTCTGGACCCACGACTCGATCGGTCTCGGCGAGGACGGCCCCACCCACCAGCCGGTCGAGCACCTCGCGGCGCTGCGCGCCATCCCGGGGCTCGACGTGGTCCGCCCCGCCGACGCCAACGAAACGGTCGTGGCCTGGCGCACGATCCTCAGCCACACCGACCGGCCGGCCGGGCTGTGCCTCACCCGCCAAGACGTGCCCACGTTCGACCGCTCGGTGTTCGGCTCGGCCGAGGGCGTCGCCCGCGGCGGCTACGTCCTCGTCGACACCTCCGACGGCCAGCCCCGGCTGGTGCTCGTAGCGACCGGGTCGGAGGTGCGGCTCGCCGTCGCTGCGCGGGAGGTTCTCGAGGAGGAGGGGACGCCAACCCGGGTGGTGTCCATGCCGTGCCTCGAGTGGTTCCGCGAGCAGGACCGGGCCTACCAGCAGCAGGTGATCCCGCCGGACGTCAAGGCGCGGGTCAGCGTCGAGGCCGCCGTCGGCCAGGGCTGGCGTGAGGTCGTGGGCGACACCGGCGAGGTCGTGAGCCTCGAGCACTTCGGAAGCAGCGCCGCCCACACCGTGTTGTTCGAGCAGTACGGCTTCACCCGCGACCGGGTCGTCGCCGCCGCGCACGCGGCACTCGAGCGCGCCGGTCTCATCACCGGAAGCACGACCGGCACCTGACCATAGGAGGGCCCCCATGACCGATCGCCTGCGACTGCTCACCGAAGAGGGCGTCGCGATCTGGCTCGACGACATGAGCCGCGAGCGGCTTGCGACGGGCACGCTGGCCGATCTGATCCGCGACAAGCACGTCGTCGGTATGACCACGAACCCGACCATCTTCCAGAAGGCAATCAGCGGCAGCGACCTCTACGACCGGCAGGTCCACGACCTGGCGGTGCGCGGAGTCGACGTCGGGGAAGCGCTGCGAATGGTGACGACGCTCGACGTCCGGTGGGCCTGCGATGTGCTCCGGCCGGTCCACGAGGCCTCCGACGGCGTCGACGGCCGGGTGTCGATCGAGGTCGACCCGCGGATCGCGCACGACACCGAGACGACGATCGCCGAGGCGCGGCAGCTGTGGTGGCTCGTGGACCGTCCCAACCTGTTTGTCAAGATTCCCGCGACCAAGGCGGGACTGCCCGCCATCGCGCAGTGCCTGGCCGAGGGGATCAGCATCAACGTCACCCTCATCTTCGGCCTGGAGCGATACGCCGAGGTGATGGAGGCGTTCCTCGACGGGGTCGAGCGGGCGCGGGCCGCCGGGAAGGACCTGTCCCGGCTCGGGTCGGTCGCTTCCTTCTTCGTCAGCCGGGTCGACACCGAGGTGGACAAGCGGCTGGACAAGCAGGGCACTGCGGAGGCCAAGGAGCTGCGCGGCAAGGCCGCCATTGCGAACGCGCGCCTCGCCTACCAGGAGTACGAGCAGGTCTTCGGGACCGACCGCTGGCGCTCGCTCGCCGAGGCGGGCGCCACACCCCAACGGCCCTTGTGGGCCTCGACAGGGGTCAAGGACCCGGCATATGACGACACGCAGTACGTCGTCGAGCTCGTCGCACCAGGCGTGGTCAACACGATGCCCGAGGCGACGCTGGACGCGGTGACCGACCACGGCGAGATCCGCGGGGACACGGTGCGAGGTTCCTACTCGGACGCCGCCGGGGTGATGACGGCGCTGGCCGACCTCGGCATCGACATGGACGACGTCGTCCAGGTGCTCGAGGACGAAGGCGTCGAGAAGTTCGAGGCGTCGTGGAACGAGCTTCTCGACTCGACCAGGTCCGAGCTCGAGCGTCTGGCGTCGAGGTCCGGGTGAGCGCCGCCCGATGAGCGTCACGGTCCAGGTGTCGGGCGGGCGGCGGGGAGAGAATCCGGAGCTTGCGGGGATGGCCGCCGCGCTCGCCGCGAAGGACGCGTCGTTGTGGGGGCCTGCTGCCGAGCCGGAGGCGTCGAGGCGCCTCGGCTGGGTCGACCTGCCCAGCTCCTCCGAGGCGCTGCTCCCCCGGCTGCGGGACCTGCGCGACCGGGTGCGGGCCGACGGGCTCGACCGTGTCGTCCTCGCCGGGATGGGTGGGTCGTCGCTGGCACCGGAGGTCATCACCCGCACGGCCGGCGTGGACCTCACCATCCTCGACAGCACCGACCCGCACCAGGTCGCGGCCACCCTGCGCGACCGGCCCGAGCGCACCGTGCTGGTCGTCGCGTCCAAGAGCGGGAGCACCGTCGAGACGGACAGCCACCGGCGGGCGTTCGAGAAGAGCTTCCGTGACGCGGGTCTCACCGACGGTGAGATGGCCCGCCGCATCGTGGTCGTGACGGACCCCGGGTCGCCGCTGCACGAGGACGCGCAGCGGGCGGGCTACGACGTGGTCCTCGCCGACCCCGACGTCGGCGGCAGGTACAGCGCGCTGTCGGCGTTCGGCCTGGTCCCCAGCTACCTCGCGGGGGCAGACGTCGAGCGCATCCTGGCCGACGCGCGGGTGCTCGCCGGCGAGCTGACCGATGACGACAACCCGGGCATGCTGCTCGGCCGGGCACTGGGCGAGCAGGCCCGGGACGGTCGCGACAAGCTGGTGATCGCCGACCACGGGTCCGGGATCGTCGGGTTCGGCGACTGGGCGGAGCAGCTGGTCGCCGAGTCCACGGGCAAGGAGGGCACCGGCATCCTGCCGGTGGTCGTCGAGGGTGTGGACGCGCCCGGGTTCGCCGATGCGGGGGCCGACGCCCACCGGGTCGTGCTCGGGCCGGGCCGGCCGGGTATCGACGCCACCTCCGTGAGCGGGTCCCTCGGAGCCCAGTTCCTGCTCTGGGAGTACGCCACCGCCGTCGCCGGTCGCGTGCTCGGCATCAACCCCTTCGACCAGCCGAACGTCGCCGAGTCGAAGGAGAACACGGGGAAGATCCTCGACGAGTCCGGCGACGGGCCGCTGCCGGAGGGCGAGGCGGCGCTGGTCGACGGAGCCGTCGCGGTGCACGGGGACCTGGCTGCGCTCGGGGGGCCGAAGGACGTCGCGGGTGTGCTGCGCGGTCTGCTGCGACTGGTCCCCGACCGCGGGTACCTCGCCGTGATGGCCTACCTCGACCGCGAGAGCGACGACGATGCGGCCGGGCTGCGTGCACGGCTGGCGCGTGCCGCCGGCGAACGCCCGGTGACCTTCGGCTGGGCACCGCGCTTCCTCCACTCCACCGGCCAGTTCCACAAGGGCGGACCGCAGGTGGGGGTGTTCCTGCAGATCACGGGCGCCGTCACTGAGGATGTCCCGGTTCCGGGCAGGCCCTTCACGTTCGGTCGCCTGGAGCTGGCCCAGGCGCTGGGTGACCAGAGGGCGTTGTCCGGCCGCGGGCGGCCCGTCGTCCGGCTGCATCTCACCGAGCGGTCCGAAGGCATCCGCCAGCTCCTCGTGGCTGCCGAGGACCCCGGCGGATCCTCGGCGTGAGCGGCGCCGCCGACCCCCCGCGCGGCAACCCGCTGCGCGACGTCCGCGACCGCAGGCTGCCACGGGTCCCCGGTCCGTGCGCGCTGGTGGTGTTCGGCGTGACCGGCGACCTGGCGCGCAAGAAGCTCATCCCCGCCGTCTACGACCTGGCCAACCGCGGACTCCTCCCACCGGGCTTCGCCCTGCTGGGGTTCGCCAGGCGGGACTGGGGTGACGGCGACTTCGCCGCGCTCGCCCGGGCTGCGGCCGAGTCCGGCTCGCGCACCGGCTTCCGCGAGGACGTCTGGCAGCGGCTGTCCGACAGCATCCGCTTCGTGCCCGGCTCGTTCGACGACGACGGGGCGTTCGACACCTTAGCGGCGACCTTGATCGAGATGGAGGAGACGCACGGCATCCTGGGAAACGCCGCGTTCTACCTCTCGATCCCGCCGGCAATGTTCCCGGTCGTGCTCAAGCAGATGCAGCGCACCCGGATGGCCGACAACTCCGATCGCGGCGGGTGGCGCAGGGTCGTCGTCGAGAAGCCGTTCGGGCACGACCTGGCCAGCGCACGGGCCCTCAACGCGCTCGTGGACGACGTCTTCACCGCGCAGGACGTCTTCCGCATCGACCACTACCTCGGGAAGGAGACGGTCCAGAACCTGCTCGCGCTCCGCTTCGCGAACACGCTCTTCGAGCCGGTCTGGAACGGCAACTTCGTCGACTCGGTGCAGATCACGATGGCCGAGGACGTCGGCATTGGCACCCGCGCCGCCTTCTACGACAGCGCGGGTGCGGCCCGGGACGTCCTGCAGAACCACGTCCTCCAGCTGGTGGCCCTCACCGCCATGGAGGAGCCCGTCGCGTTCGACGCGGAGGCCATCCGCACCGAGA
>JBOGDX010000047.1:0-10018 GCA_050743225.1 Actinomycetes bacterium
CACGTGGTCCGTGCCGATGCCGAGGACGTCTGCCGCCTTGTCCAGCGAGTGATGTGCCTCCGAGCTGACATACATGGTCAGCCGCGGCCGGTTGCCGGACATGCCTTCTCGCCCGACCGTCGGGCCGAGTGCTCGTCGCGCTGCGACGTGCACGGCAGTCATGTTCGCCATCGAGCCGCCGGACGTCAGCAGTCCGTCGCCGGCGGTGAATCCCACCAGATCACCCAGCCATCGCACGACGGACCGTTCGATGTGGGTCGCCGAGGGCGCTGACCGCCAGGAGGTCACGTTGGCGTTGAGAGCCGAGGCGAGCAGGTCGGCGTACACGCCGACGGGGCTGGCCGGCGAGGCCACGTATCCGAAGAAGCGTGGATGACCGTTGTGGCGGCTGGTGTCCAGGATGGCCTGGCAGTCGGCGAGCAGTCGGTCCACCGCTTCGGGCTCCCGGGGCGGGACGCTGGGCAACAGCGCGGCGACGCTTGACGCGGAGACCGGTGGGAAGACCGGACGGTCCCCAACGGAGTCCAGGTAGTCAGCCACCATCGCGTTGACACCGGCCGCGAAGGCTCGAATGTTGTCGACACCAATGTCCAGGCGGTGCGGCTCGCCGCGAGCCGTCACAGCACTTCGACCCTTCCGGTGCCGCCGTCGACCCGGACTCGTGCCCCATCGGGGATCACCCGGGTGGCTTCGCTGGCACCCACGACAGCCGGGATGCCGTACTCACGGGCAACGATCGCGGCATGGCAGAGGATGCCTCCGGTTTCGGTGACCAGCCCGGAGAGGGATGGGAAGAGCGGGGTCCATGCGGGCGTGGTCGTCAACGCGACGAGGACGTCGCCAGGTCGCACCCGGTCGAAGTCGGCCGGGGCCTTCACCAGTCGCGCAACCCCGTCGACGACGCCGGGAGCCGCACCGGACCCCTGCAGGGAGCGGCTCGTGGCAGCCCGACCGCTGCTGCCGTAGAACTTCTGCAGCACCGCGTGCTGCTCCGCGCTATCCGGCGCCTCCCCGAGATGAGGTCGTACGCCCTCCACGGCCCCGCGCTGGAGCTCCGCCCGTCGCGCAGCGAGCAGGACGGCGATGTCCACGTCGGACTCGCCGGTCACCAGGCCGAGCAGCTCGCCGCGGGTAAGCAGCCACATGTCGTCCAGCTCGCGTAGGGCACCTTCGGCGAGCAGTCGTCTTCCGAAGCCGAGCAGGACCTCCCTCGTGGCCAGCAGCCCGGGGTAGTCGATGTGGTAGACGTGACTCTCCTTGAGTGCGTATGCCGCTCTCGCAGCGGCGAGCACGTCGGCGATCTCGGGCGCTTCAGCGACCAGATGGGCTTCCCCGGCGGGACCCTCCGGAGGACGGCCCCGAGAGGGCTCGCCGTGTGGTGAGTGATCACCGGCCAGGAACAGCCGCATGCTCTGGAAGGTCATCTCCGGGCGCTCACACTCGCGGGGGACGGAGAGCTCGTGCCAGCGAGAGCGCCCTCCGTAGCGCAGCAGGTAGCCATCCAACGAGTGCAGGAACATGCGGCCGTGGTGGAGCTCGCGCAGCCGATCGGTCACCGTCTCCGGGGGAAACGCGGCCACGATGTCCGCCACGCCCAGGTCGCGCGCCTCCTGCGCCAGTGCGAGCAGCTGACGGTCGGCGACAAGTGACTCGTTGGAGCTCCCCTGGAGCAGCCGGTATGGCGCGAGCGGGTCACCGGCGCCGAAGCGGGCGACGTAGCGGTCGGTGAACTCCTCGATGGCGAACTGTGCGGGGACGACCGCGTGGAAGTGCAGGACCCACTGTTCGACGACGAGCTCCCACATGCGCTGCAGGGCAGCAGCCGCCTCTCGCGCGTCGCCGCGCTCGGGCCGCAGATGGTGAAGTTCCGCTGTGATGGCGCGCACTCGGGGCTCGATACGCGTCGTCCAGGTGTGCTCGATGCCGGCTGCGGCAGCGCGCATCGCCTCGGGGTCCGGCTCCCACTCCAGCGGAAGCTCGCCCTCGTACGCCCAGCCGAGGTGTGTCCTGCCCACGAACCCGGGAAACGGGCCGCGCAGCTCGCGCAGCGCCTGGTGCAGTCCGATGCCGATCGCCTCGAGCCAGACCGTCGCTGACAGCGGCGTGAGCTGCTCTGGATAGTGGGACGGGTCGGGCAGCCAGGTGCGAACGCGGGGGTCGCTCAGAGTGTCGTGATCGGTCGGCACTGCAGCAGCCACAGTTTCCTCCCCTCGAAGCAGAACTCGACGTCGACCGGACAGCCGAAGCCGGCAGCGGCCTTTCTGGTCAGCTCGGCGACCGAGCGCGCCTCGTCGTCCCGCAGACTTCGCAGTGTGCGGAGCTCCCCCTCGCGTACGGCGAGTCGTGCGGTCACCCCTCCTTCGGGATCGACGAGGAAACGGTCCGGATTGACCTGACCGGACACGAGCTGCTCACCATGGCCGAACACTGCCTCCACGACGACCAGGTCTGAGCCCGACATCGGCTCGCGGGAGAACGCCACCCCGGCCCGGGTCGCCGGGACCTGGCGTTGGACGATGACGGCCATGGCCGCGTCGGGCGCTCCACCCCCGTACGCGAGAACCCTGTCCGACGACCCCGAGCGGTAGACCTCCTCGACAGCTGCCACCAGGTTGTCCAGCGTCACGCCCATGAGGCTCTCGTACTGCCCGGCGGCGGACCGGCCTTGTGTGTCCTCGTGCAGGCCCGAGGACCGCACGGCCAGCGGCTCGCCGAGCCTGTCGACCACCGAGCCTGGATCCGCGAGGACGCCGCGCGCCGACGCGGGGACGACCAGGGCCGGAGGCACCGGGAGGCCAAGCCGCAAGAGGGCGGAAAGACCGGTTGCCTTTCCGCCGACCTCCTCGACGGGGCCGTCGCCGATCTCCAGGACGCTCACGCCACGCAAGCTCGCGTCCACGACTCGAGTCGTCCCAGCGCGGTATGCAGGTCGCCGGAGGCGAAGCGATGGGGCGCGCCCTTTTCGAGCGGGTCGACCTGGTCCGACAGCTCCTCTCGCGCGGCAGCCCGGACGACGTAGGCGAGGGGCAGCCCGTGGGCAACGACGAGCACGTGGTCGTGGTCCGGCAGTGCAAGGACCTGGCGAAGAGCCCGGCAGTAGCGGCGGACCCCATCGACGCGGCTCTCGCCATCACCCCCGGGACGCGCCGAGACGGGTTGGCGGTGCGCCCACGTGCGGTACTCGGCGAGGCTGCGCCCCTCGAACTCGCCGAAGTGCAGGTCATCCAGTTCGGGCATGGTCATGCGCGTCACGTCGCGGCCGGTCAGGGCCAGTTCTGCGGTCTCAATGGTTCGTCTGAACCTACTAGTGACGGCGAGGTCGACAGGGTCGCCGGCCAGTGCGGCCGCCAAGGCGTGCGCCTGGGTGCGCCCGGCGGCACTCAACCCGCAGGGGACTGACGGGTCGCCGTTGACGACCCCGCGCTCCGACAACTCGCTCTCGCAATGACGCATCACCGTCACCGTGGACGTCACGTGGCCCACCGCAGGTCGAGGTGCAGCGGCCGGCGAAACTCCCAACCGCTGAACTTCGCCGGCATCTCCTGGTCGAGCTGCAGGCCAGGGAGCCTCTCGAGGAGCTGTTCGAAGGCGGTACGGGCGATGTAGCGGGCGAGGTGCGCCCCGATGCAGTGATGGCCGCCCGCCGCGAAAGCCAGGTGCGTTCGCTCCTGGCGGTGGATGTTGAACGTGTCCGGCTCGACCCAGTGCCGTTCGTCGCGGTTGGCCGAGGCGAGGACGGCGGCGACGAGTGAGCCTGTGTCGAGCTTCACGCCGTGCAGCTCCACCGGTTGGGTCGTCTGACGTGTCGACGTCCCCACCGGCGAGTGCCAGCGGGCCGCCTCCTCGAGCGCCGGGTGCAGCAGGGTCCGATCCGCGACGACCTCAGCGAGCTGTTCAGGATGAGCGAGCAGAGCATGGGCAGCCAGTCCGATGAAGTCGGCCGGCTCCTGCATCCCGCCGACGATCATGACCTTGACGTTGGCCTGCACCTCCTCGCGGGTGAGCCGTTCGCCGCCGATCTCGGTGTGCAGCATCCGCGACAGGATCGAGTCATCCGGCTGTGCCTCGAGCTGGTCCAGCAATGGCTGGACGGTGTCGTTCACTTCGGCGCTGGCCCGATCGGCGATCTCCTGCTTTGCCGGGTCGCCCTCGAAGTTCGCCGCTCCGGTCGCCAGCTCCACGAACCAACGGCGCAGGACGTCGTCCGGGACGTCGCGGAACCCCAGGACCTGCTTGACCGACCGCACCGAGAGCGGCTCGGCGAAGTCGCTCATCAGCTCGACCCGGCCCTGGGCCACGAACGCGTCGATGAGCTCGTCGGCGATCGGGCGGATCATCGCGTCGGCGAACGGCCGCAGGGTCGCTGCGCGGAAGGCCGGCTCGATGATGGAGCGGATCCGCTTGTGATAGCTCCCCTCGGAGCCGAGCATGTTCCGTCCGAAGGTGCGGTTCAGCGTGGACGGGTCGGTCTCGGCCGTGAACTGGTCCGGGTTCAGGTCGACGGTCCGTACGTCGTCCCACTGCGTGACGAGCCAGAGCCCGACCGACTCCACCCAGCTCACCGGATCCTCGTTCCGGAGCCTGGCGTAGATCGGGTACGGGTCCTCTTCGAGGTCAGAAACGGTGACCGCGTCCGCCACGCTCATGCCTTGCCTCCACCCGAGAGAGGGGCACCGACCGTCCGGACCAGGTCCGGGAACCGGTGCCGCATCGACTGTCGCTGATTCCTTGACTCCATCTCATATTGTGCGACAGTGTCTCACTTCCGCACCGGCGTCAAGAGCGGTGCACCTCGAGGAGGACGCACATGGACGTGGAGAGCAACCAGTCCCGTCGCACCGAGGTGCCGGGTCAGGGACAGCTGCGCAAGAACGCGGTCGGACTCCCCGGTCTGATCGCGCAGTCGCTAGGAGTCACGGCACCAGAACTGTCCGCCGTGATCATCGCCGCGGTGGTCGCGACCCAGGCCGGGGCATCCGCCCCGTTCGCCTTCCTCATCGCCGGCGTCGGCGCCCTGTGCCTGGGCTCCGTGTACAGCCGCATCGCCCGCCACGTGCCGAACGCCGGTGGGACGTACGCGATCGTCCGCCACGTGCTCGGGCGCGATGTCGGCTTCCTCTCCGGCTGGCTGCTGCTGGCCGTGGGCATGCTGTTCGTTCCCGCACTGCTCGTCGCGTCGGCCTTCCTGATGGAGAACTTCTTCGGCCTGGTCGCCCCCGATCAGAAGTGGTTGGCCGACCAGTGGGTCGGCTGGGCGATCGTGTTCGGCGCGATCGTCCTCGCCCTTTCCTACTTCGGTGTCCAGATCTCCGCGCGGGTGCTGCTCCTGCTCACCGCCGTCGGAGTTGGTGCGCTGCTGGTCTTCGATGTCGCCGTCCTCGTCCAGGGCGGGGCCGACGGTCTGGCATGGACCGCATTCGCGCCGTGGAACAACGAGATCGGGTTCGGTGCGTTCGCGCTGGCCGTGGGCATCGCCATGACCGGGTTCTCCGGCTTCGAGACGGCGGTGTTCCTCGCCGAGGAGGCCCACCTCCCCACGAAACATGTCCCTCGAGCGGTGATCGGCGCGGGCCTGCTCGCCGTTGTCTTCTTCGTGATCACCACGTTCTCGATCGTGACGGGCTACGGCGCTCAGGCCGCCGCGAAGAACTGGCCACACGACTCGGCGGGTGCGGTCGTGGGACTCTCCGGGGAGTACCTTTCGCTCGGGTTCGGAAAGTTCCTCCTGCTGCTGCTCGCCGTCTCCAGCCTGGCGTCTGCGCTCGGGACGGCGAACTTCACGAGCCGGGTGATGTTCAGCTGGGGCCGGGACGGCTACCTTGCGCCACCGTTCGCCCGCACCCATCCCAGGCACCAGACCCCCCACGTCGCGCTGGGGGTCATCGCCGCCACGACGCTCGTGGTCTTCTTGGTGGGCCTCGTGTGGCAGGGAAACAGCCTGCTCGACGGGCTGACGTTCTTCAGCTGGCTGCTGCTCTGCGGCGCCACCGGAATCCTGCCCGTGTACGCGCTGGTGGCGGTGTCCGGCCTCGTGCACGGTCGGACTCGCGGCGACTCCGCGTTGATGACCTACCTCATCCCGGCCGTTGCCTTCGCCGTCGTCGCGACAGCGGAGGTCACCCAGTTCTATCCAGCCCAGTCGGGGCCCAATCGTTTCGCCCCGTACGTGATGGTGGCGTGGGTCGCGATCGGCGTCATCGTCCGGCTCGTCACGAGGGAGCGGGTCGCCGCGGTGGAGGCTCGGCCTGCGGTGGACGGTGAGGCTGCCGTGGAGGCCGGTCCGGCGTGACACCGGCTCCGAGCACCGTGGCCGCACGGGGGCACCTGCTCAGCGGCGAGGAGGTGCCCGCCGCGGACGGGCGGACCTTCACAACCCTCGACCCAGCAAGCGGCGAGCCGCTGGCCGAGCTGGCCCTCGGTGGCGACGCGGACGTGGATCGGGCCGTCCGCGCGGCCCGGCAGGCGTTGCCGGCGTGGCAGCAAACCGACCCGATGGTCCGTACGAGGCTCTTGATCCGCCTCGCGGAGCTCATCGAGTCACACGCCGACGAGCTCGCCCAGCTGGAGAGCACGGACGTCGGGAAGTCGATCGGCGAGGCTCCGCGGGATGTCCAGCTCGCGGTGCGTTCGTGGCTCTATCACTCCGGCTGGCCGACCAAGATCAGTGGCACCACGAACGCCGCGGACGCAGGGATCGTCAGCTACTCCATTCGCGAGCCCGTCGGGGTCGTCGGAGCCATCACACCCTGGAACTTCCCGCTCCTCATCGCCTCGTGGAAGCTCGCGCCGGCGTTGGCCTGCGGCAACACGGTCGTGCACAAGCCATCCGAGGAGGCGCCGCTCTCCTCGCTGAGGCTGGCCGAGCTGGCCCGGGAGGCGGGATTCCCTCCCGGGGTGTGGAACGTCGTGACGGGGGACGGCAGCACTGGCGCTGCCATCGCCGGCCATGACGGCGTCGACAAGGTGTCGTTCACGGGGTCGACCGCGACCGGGCAGGCCATCCAGCGGGCTGCAGCAGGAAACCTGAAGCGGTTGACGCTGGAGCTGGGCGGCAAGTCGGCCAACATCATCCTGGCCGACGCCGACCTCGATGCGGCAGTGGACGGCGCGATGCGCGCGACGTTCCGCAACCAGGGCCAGGTGTGTACGGCGGGTGGCCGGCTGATCCTGCAGTCATCGGTGGCGGACCGCGTCGTGGCTGCGCTCGTGGCGCGTGTCTCCGGCCTCCGCATCGGTCCGGGGTCGGATCCCGGCACCCAGATCGGTCCGCTCGTGTCCGCCCGGCAGAGGGACCGGGTGCTCGACCTGTACCGCTCGGCCGTTGCCGAGGGGGCGACGGCCGCTGTAGGCGGTGGTCGCGCCGCCGTCCAGGGACACCCGGGCGGGTTCTTCGTGGAGCCCACGGTCTTCGTCGAGACCAGGAACGACATGCGGATCAACCGGGAGGAGATCTTCGGCCCGGCCGTCGCCGTGATCCGGGTGCAGGACGAGGACGAGGCCCTCGCGGTCGCGAACGACACGCCCTACGGCCTTGCCGCCGCCGTGTGGACGCGGGATGTCGCCCTCGGCCACCGGCTGGCGATGGGCCTGCACGCGGGCACGGTCTGGGTGAACATGTACGGAGGATTGGATCCGTACGCCGCGTACGGCGGCCGCGGCCTGTCCGGGTACGGCTACGAGCAGGGCCCCCAGACGGTCGAGGAGTACACCGAGCTCAAGACGGTGAGGAGACCGCTGTGAGCGAACCCTTCGCCGCACGTCAGCAGGCGGCGGGCCTAGCCGAGGAGCTGGCCCGCCTCGACATGGCGCACGTGCTGCATCCGCACGCCACGGTCGGGCGTCCGACACCGCCGCTGGTCATCGATCGCGCCGAAGGTGCCCTCTTGTGGGACATCAACGGCAAGCAGTACGTCGACGGCACGTGCGGCCTGTGGCAGTGCGCCGTCGGCCACGGTCGGCGAGAGCTGTCGGAGGTGGCCGCCCGGCAGATGTCGCGGTTGGAGTTCTACCCGTCGTTCTGGGACCTGTCCAACGAGCCGGCGATACGGCTCGCCGAGCGGCTGGTAGCGCTCTCCCCGGATGGCCTGGGCACGGTCTTCTTCACCAACGGCGGTTCCGAGGGGACCGAGACGGCCGTCAAGCTCGTGCGGCTGGCGCATCACGCCCAAGGACAGCCTGAGCGCACCGTTGTGCTGACGCGGGGAGGGGCCTATCACGGCGTTTCAGGGGCGTCTCTGGCGGCGACCGGGATCCCCGCTCTCAAACTGGGCTTCGGTCCGTTGGTGCCCGACTTCGTCCATCTCACCAGCCCCCACCAGCTTGCTCTCGGCGAGGGGGCGACCGGTGTCCTGCTCGACGAGCTCGAGCGAACCATCGCCGAGATCGGGCCGGAGCGGATCGCCGCGTTCATCGCAGAACCGGTGCTGGGCGTGGGCGGCATGATCCCTCCCCCCGCGGGCTACTGGGAGGGCGTTCAGGCTCTGCTCCGTCGGCACGGCATCCTGCTCGTGCTCGATGAGGTCGTGACGGCGTTCGGGCGTACCGGCCACTGGTTCGGCGCCGACCGATTCGACATCCGTCCGGACGTGGTGGTGACCGCCAAGGCACTCACCAGCGGGTACGTTCCGATGGGTGCGGTCCTCATCGGAGCCAGCGTGATGTCGATGCTCCAGGACACCCCGTTCCGGCACGGCTTCACCTACAACGGCCACCCGGTCGGTGCCGCTGTGGCGCTGGCCAATCTCGACATCATCGAGCGAGAGGGACTGCTGGCTCGAGCCCTCGACGTGGGGGAGCGGATGCTCAGCGGACTCAAGCAGCTAGAGGGGTTGGCTGCTGTCCGCGAGGTTCGTGGGGTCGGTCTCATGCTCGGCGTCGAGGTCGACGGTGCGCTCGACGCTGCTCCGGTGGCCGCCGGCGCGAGGGAGCACGGCGTGATCGTACGGGCCACCGGGCAGAAGATCGTCCTCTCGCCACCACTGGTGATAACTGACGAGCAGGCCGACCGGATCGTCGACGTGCTGGTCCGGCAGATGGAACTGCTGTGACGCCCGGGTCCCCGCGCGCAACGCCACTCAACCAGTCCGTCGAACGCGCCGCGAGGATCCTGGCCTTCTTCACCCCGGCCGAGCCCGAGCTGACGCTGGCCGACATCACCGCCCGCCTGGGAACGACCAAGCCGACCGCTCACCGGTTCTCGATGGCTCTCCGTGAGGTAGGGCTGCTGCGCTACGACGCTCGTCGAGCCGTGTACACGCTTGGCCCCCGGGTCGTGGAGCTCGCCGCTGCAGCGACGGCGGGGCTGAAGGTCGTCGAGATCGCCGCCACCCACCTGCGCCGACTGGTCGCGGAGGTCGATGAGACGGCCGTCCTCTCGGTCTGGGACGGCGACGCGCCCGTGGTCGTCCACGTCGAGGACAACACGACACGTCTCGTCCGCATCGTTGTCCGCAACGGGACGCGACTGCCCCCGTCGTCCGCACAGGGTCAGGTGTTTGCCGCCTTCGGCTATGCCGAGCACCGGATGTCCCCGACTGACCGGGACGCGATCCTGCAGTCGCGGGTGGCCGTCAACTCCTCCGTGGTGGAAGGCATCCGCAGCGTCGCCACGCCGGTGTTCCAGGAGCGCGAGATCGTGGCGACGATCGCGCTCGTCGGCACGTCGGCCGCCATTTCCGCGGACCTCCAGGCCCCCCTGACTCGGCGGCTGGTGGAGACCGCCGAGCTCGTCTCGAGTGACCTCGGATTCCTCCGGGGCCCCGTTCGCATGACCAACGGCCTCGCCTGACGTTCGACGAGGAGGGAGTGACATGCGAGTCGTCGTCGACAGATCCCTGTGTCGCGGCCACGGCCAGTGCAGCTTCGTGGCCCCGGATGTCTTCGACATCGACGACGAGGGGGTCATGCACTGTGATGAGCGGCCGCCCGACTCTCGAAGTGCCGCGGTCGAGGAGGCCGTGCGCTTCTGCCCAGAGCTGGCGTTGTCCATCGCCGAGGACTGACCGCGGTAGGCCTCATG
>JBOGDX010000047.1:10028-11093 GCA_050743225.1 Actinomycetes bacterium
CTCATGAACAGCGACGAAGCGGCGTTGTTCGAGGTCTCCGTCCACCACGACGAACTCGGCGCGTGCGTCGACGCGACCGGCGACCTGGATGCGGTGGTCGTACTGGTTGGACCAGACGTAGGGCACCGGGTCGTACGGAAGCGCGCCTCCGCACTCGACCCCGCTGAGGTGGGCGTGTCGTTGTTCGCGAGTCGGAGGTCGGGCGCGTCTAGCTTTCCCAGGAGGAACTCCTCGGACAAGGGCGGACGGTCGTACGGCGGGTGCGGCTCGTCGCCCACGACGACCAGCTCTCCGTCGTACCCGGCGGCGCACAGCTCCTGAGTCGCCCGGAGCCCGGCCAGCGAGGCACCGACGACCACGATCCTCGTCAATCGACCGCGACCTTGGCGAGGACCTCACCCCGGACGTTCGCGACAGTCACCAGTGCCGTCAGGCCGGCTTGCCGAGGGTCTGCCCCACGTGAATCGCGGTCGGGCCGCGGAACATCCAACCGGTGAACACCGGGTCGGCCTCGATGCGAACTCCCGGGAGGGCCAGCACTCGGGGAACCGCGATGCGCGCCATCTCCCGGACGAAGTGCGTGCCAAGGCAGTAGTGCATGCCGAGCGAGAACCCGACGTGCTCGGACAGGTTGGGACGGTCGACGTCGAACCTCTCCGGTTGCGGGAAGCGGGACTCGTCGCGGTTCGCCGAGGCGGCAAGTACCAGGATCTTCTCGCCCTGCCGGAGCTTGACGACGCCGTTGTCGAAATCGGACGTGAGCTGCCGGGGAAATGCGCCCACCGGGGACAGCCATCGGACGCACTCGTCTATCGCGCGGTCCATCACGTCTGGCTCGGCAAGAGCTCGGCGGCGGATCTGTGGATGACGGAGCAACAGCCAGCTGAGCGTGGCGATCAGGTCGCGTGCATCGCTGAACCCGCCGGCAATCATGAGCCGCACGTTGGACGCGACCTCCTCCAGGCTGAGTGGCTTCTCCGGGTGGGCGCGCGCCATCGCCGACACGACGGTGCGCGCCGATGCGCCGGGCGGATGCTCGAGCGCGGCGGCGACGCGCTCCTGGAC
>JBOGDX010000048.1:0-11083 GCA_050743225.1 Actinomycetes bacterium
CTGCTGCTCCTCGTGCGTGCGGGCGGCCGCGCCCCGCAGCAGGCGCTTGGTCGCGCGGACCGCGCGGGCCGGTGCGTCGAGCAGGGCCGCGGCCAGGTCGCGGGTGGCTGCGTCGAGCTCCGCGCGGGGTACGACGAGCGAGGCGATGCCCAGGTCCACCGCCTCCTGCGCGGACACCCACCGGCCGGTCGCGCAGATCTCCAGGGCGCGCGAGTAGCCGACCGCGTCGACGAGCGGCTTGGTGCCGGCGAGATCGGGCACCAGGCCCAGGCTGGTCTCGCGCATCGCGAGCTGGGCGTCGTCGGCCACGACACGGATGTCGCAGGCGAGCGCCAGCTGGAAGCCTGCCCCGACCGCGTGGCCTTGGACGGCCGCGACGGTCACCACCCGGTCGTCGCGCCACCAGGTGAACGCCTCTTGGAAGCCGGCGATCGCGCGGTCCAGGTCGGCGTCGTCGAGTTCCGCCAGCTGCGCGAGCCCGGGCTCGCCCTCCGTCGTCGGCCCGCCGCTCAGCATGGCCCGGTCGAGCCCGGCCGAGAACGACTCGCCCTTCGCACGCAGCACGACGACGCGGATCGTGTTGTCGGCGAGCAGGTCCCGCCCCGCCGACGCCAGCGCATGCCACGTCGCGGGAGTCTGCGCGTTGCGCTTCTCCGGTCGGGCCAGGGTGACCGTCGCGATCCCGGCCGCCCGCTCGAGGTGGATGCCGGAGGCCTCGCCGGGGTCCGCGGGCGCCGGCGGCGAAGCAGTCAGAGCTTCTTGCCGCGGGTAGCGCCCCCACGCCCGCGCAGGGCCACGCCGGACTCGGCGAGGATCCTGTGCACGAAGCCGTACGACCGGCCGGTCTCGGCCGCGAGCTCGCGGATGCTCGACCCACCGGAGTACTTCCGCTTGAGGTCAGCAGCCAGCTTGCTCCGGTCGCCACCGGTGATGCGCGCGCCCTTCTTGAGCTCGACCACGCCAACCTCCTAGGTCGGGACGGACTTGCCCGCCATGATCGTCCAGACCGGTCGTCGGCGCCAGGGGACAGATCAGGTCGACTCCGGCAGGCCGCCGCCCGCTCGCGCTGTCGGTCAGGCGAGTGCGACCAGGTCGGCGTAGTCGGCGCTCCACAGGTCCTCGACACCGTCCGGGAGGAGGATCAGCCGCTCCGGACCGAGGGCCTCGACGGCTCCCTCGTCGTGCGTGACGAGGACGACGGCACCTTGGTACGTACGCAGCGCGCCGAGGATCTCCTCCCGGCTCGCGGGGTCCAGGTTGTTCGTCGGCTCGTCCAGCATCAGCACGTTGGCGCTGGACACGACGAGCGTGGCCAGGGCCAGCCGGGTCTTCTCGCCGCCGCTGAGGACCGCCGCCGGCTTTGCCACGTCGTCGCCGGAGAACAGGAACGAGCCGAGGATCCGGCGTAGGTCGGCCTCGCTTGTGTCCGGCGCGGCCGCACGCATGTTCTCCAGGACGGTGCGGTCCGGGTCCAGCGTCTCGTGCTCCTGCGCGTAGTACCCGATCTTGAGACCGTGGCCCGGCCGGACCTCGCCGGTGTCCGGCTCCTCGATGCCGGCCAGCAGGCGCATCAGCGTCGTCTTCCCCGCGCCGTTGAGTCCCAGGATCACCACCCGGCTCCCCCGGTCGATCGCGAGGTCGACGTCGGTGAACACCTCGAGCGAGCCGTAGGACTTCGACAGCCCCTCGGCGGTCAATGGCGTACGCCCGCACGGAGCCGGATCGGGGAAGCGCAGCCTGGCGACCCGGTCGTGCCGGCGCACCTCGTCCAGCCCGGCCAGCAACCGCGCGGCGCGCTTGTCCATGCTCTGCGCGGCCTTGGCCTTGGTCGCCTTGTACCGCATCCGGTCGGCCTGCGCCTTCAGCGCGCCGGCCTGCTTCTCTGCGTTCGCCCGCTCCCGCTTGCGCCGGCGCTCGTCGGTCTCCCGCTGAGCGAGGTACTGCCGCCAGCCGACGTTGTAGACGTCGACCTCGGCCCGGTTGGCGTCGAGGTGGAAGACCCGGGTCACGGTGTGCTCGAGCAGGCCGACATCGTGGCTGATCACGACCAGGCCGCCCCGGTAGACCTTCAGGAAGTCGCGCAGCCAGAGGATGGAGTCGGCGTCGAGGTGGTTGGTCGGCTCGTCCAGCAGCAGGGTGGAGTCCGAGCCGTTCGAGGAACCGTCCGTGGAGGAGAACAGGATCCGCGACAGCTCCACCCGCCGCCGCTGCCCTCCGGACAGGGTGCGCAGGGGCTGGCCGAGCACCCGGTCCGGGAGGCCGAGGCTGGAGGCGATCGCCGATGCCTCGCTCTCGGCTGCGTAGCCGCCGGCTGCCTGGAACTCGGTCTCCAGCCGCGCGTACCGCGCCATCGCCCGCTCGTGGGTCTCGGGGTCGGCGCTGGCCATCTCACCCTCGGTCTGCCGCAGGCGGGAGAGCACCCGGTCCAGCCCGCGCGAGGACAGGATCCGGTCGCGGGCCAGCATCTCCAGGTCGCCGGTGCGGGGGTCCTGCGGCAGGTAGCCGACGGTCCCGGACCGGGTGACCTCGCCGGCCGCCTGCTGCCCCTCGCCGGCCAGGACCCGGGTCAGCGTCGTCTTTCCGGCCCCGGTGCGCCCGACCAGCCCGACCCGGTCACCGGGCGCGATGCGGAAGGTGGCGCCGCCCAGCAGGAGCCGCGACCCGGCGCGCAGCTCCAGCCCGGTGGCGGTGATCACGGAAGGTCCTTCGTCGTCGATCCGGAGGTGGTCTCGCTACGTCACACCCGGAGGCGGGCGGGGACCTGGTCGTAGTCTACGGGCGCCGCACCGACCGGACGGAGCATCGCTGTGGGGATCAAGTTCGACGACCAGTCGGTGGACGTCTCCGGGGTCTCCGACCGGCGGGGCGTCGGCGGGCCGATCGCCATCGGCGGCGGCGGTGTGGGCGTGGTGGGCCTGCTCATCTATCTGCTGATCGCGGTCCTCGGCGGGGGCAACGTCGACCCGACCCAGCTGGTGCCGCAGGACGGGCAGGTGCAGGGCGAGGGATCCGGCACCGGCGACCTGGAGTCACGCTGCAACGCCGACGGCGCGATCGAGGCGCACGACGACTGCTTTCTCATCAAGGTGTACAACGAGATCAACGAGGTGTGGACCGACGAGTTCGCGAGGGCGGGCGAGTCGTACGAGCAGCCAGGCCTGACGTTCTTCACCCAGGCGGTGCAGACCGGGTGCGGCACCGCCTCGTCGCAGGTCGGCCCGTTCTACTGCCCGCCGGACCAGTCGATCTTCATCGACATCGGGTTCCTCGAGCAGCTGCAGCAGCAGTTCGGGGCCGAGGGCCGCTACGCGCAGGCCTACATCATGGCGCACGAGTCGGGGCACCACCTGCAGACGCTGCTCGGCACGGAGCGCAGGGTCCGGGCCGCGCAGCAGGCCCGCCCGTCGCAGCAGAACGCGCTCTCGGTGGCGATGGAGCTGCAGGCCGACTGCTACGCCGGGGTGTGGAGCAAGCTGGCCGACGACCGGGGCAACGTGTCGGTCGGCGAGACCGAGCTGGACCAGGCCATCGGCGCCGCCGAGGCGGTCGGCGACGACCGGATCCAGCAGAAGACGCAGGGCAGGGTCGACCCCGAGTCCTGGACGCACGGGTCGGCCGAGAAGCGACGGGAATGGTTCCTCACCGGCCGTCGGACCGGCGACGTCAACAGCTGCAACACGTTCAGCTGACCCACACTCGTGGCGATCGTGAGGCGCTGGTCGTGACCGGACCGTTGCGGCTTCGTGACGGTCCGGGCATGTCGGACTGTCGGTGGCAGCGACGAGAGTGGCCCACGTGCGGTTCCTCCGGCCTGCCAAGTACCCCGGTCGGTGGTGGCCGCTCCGGCGCTGCCGGAAGGTCCACATCGAGGTGATCGATGCCTCGTTCCACGTCGACACCGAGGCGATCTGCCCCGACTGCCTGCAGTGGATACACCCGTGGGACTACGTCCGTCGCAACGCGTTCGACCTGCTGGAGCACGAGGTGTGCCCGCCGGTCGTGGTCCGGCAGAGCCGCGCCTGAGACAGGGGCGTCAGACGTTGAAGCCGAGGGCGCGCAGCTGCTCGCGACCCTCGTCGGTGATCTTGTCCGGCCCCCACGGCGGCATCCAGACCCAGTTGATGCGGGTCTCCTTGACCAGGCCGGCGAGCGCGGAGTTGGTCTGGTCCTCGATCACGTCCGTGAGCGGGCACGCCGCGGACGTGAGCGTCATGTCCAGGGTCACGGCGTTGTCGTCGTCGACGTGCACGCCGTAGAGAAGCCCGAGGTCGACGACGTTGATGCCGAGCTCGGGGTCGACCACGTCGCGCATGGCCTCCTCGATGTCCTCAACCTTCGCAGCCACCGTCTCACTCATGCCGTCTCCTCAGTCGTCTCGTCACGGCGAACCATTCGGTCGCGCTCCGCCTCCGCTCGTCCCTCGCTCCGGCCGTCGCCGCTCGAAGCGCGCGCCGTCGCGTCCTTCCAGGCCATCCAGCCCAGCAGGGCGCACTTGATGCGGGCGGGGTACTTCGACACGCCCTCGAACGCGACGGCGTCCTCGAGCAGCTCCTCGACCTCGCCCATCACCGCCTCGGTGTCACCCTTGGCGCGCATCAGGGTGAGGAAGGCGTCGTACGCCCGGTCGGCCTCGGTCAGGGGGCGCCCGACCACGAGCTCGGTCATCACCGAGACCGATGCCTGCGAGATGGAGCAGCCGAGCGAGTCGTAGGACACGTCCTCGACCGTGGAGCGGTCATCACCCAGCCGGACCCGCACCGTCACCTCGTCGCCGCACGTCGGGTTGACGTGGTGGACCTCGGCGTCGAACGGCTCGCGAAGGCCCTTGCGGCGCGGGTGCCGGTAGTGGTCGAGGATGATCTCCTGGTACATCGTCTCGAGCTTCACGACGCCACCCCGAAGAACTTCTTGACGTACTCCAGCCCGTCGACCAGCGTGTCCACCTCGGCGGGCGTGGAGTACAGGTAGAACGACGCACGCGTGGTCGCGGGCACGCCGTAGCGCTGGCACACCGGCCGGGCGCAGTGGTGACCGACCCGCACGGCGATGCCGAGCTCGTCGAGGACCTGGCCGACGTCGTGCGGGTGCAGGTCGCTGACGGCGAAG
Organism: Actinomycetes bacterium; assembly: GCA_050743225.1. Taxonomy (GTDB): domain Bacteria; phylum Actinomycetota; class Actinomycetes; order JACCUZ01; family JACCUZ01; genus JBOGDX01. The sequence goes on from JBOGDX010000048.1 coordinate 5,107, forward strand.
GAGATCGCAGCACCGCGGTCGGTGGCGGTGACCGGGCCGATGACGCGCAGCCCGTCCACCGACTGCAGGCCGTCCAGGGCGTACGACGTGATCGCGTGCTCGTGCTCGGCGACCCGGGCCATGCCCAGCGACGTCAGGTAGTCGACCGCCGCTCCGAGGCCCACCGCCTGCGCGATCGGCGGCGTCCCGGCCTCGAACTTGTGCGGCACCGGTGCGTAGGTCGAGGAGGCCATGGTGACCATCTCGATCATCTCGCCGCCACCGAGGAACGGCGGCAGCGCCTCGAGGAGGTCCTTGCGGCCCCACAGCACCCCGATGCCGGTCGGCCCGCACATCTTGTGGCCGGTGAAGGCGACCAGGTCGGCCCCCAGCGCCTGCACGTCAAGCGGCATGTGCGGCGCCGCCTGCGAGGCGTCGACCACGACGAGCGCGCCCACCTCCCGGGCCCGACGCACGATCTCCTCGGCCGGGTTGACCGTGCCGAGGATGTTCGACACCAGCACGAAGGAGACGACCTTGGTGCGCTCGGTGATGACGGCGTCGATGTCAGACAGGTCGAGCCGGCCGTCGTCGGTGAGGCCGAACCACTTCAGCGTGGCTCCGGTCCGCTGCGTCACCATCTGCCACGGAACGATGTTCGAGTGGTGCTCCATCTCGGTGATGACGACCTCGTCGCCGGGCCGGACGCCGTAGGGCGGGTCGCCCCACGCGATCACGTTGGCGGCGAGGTTCAGCGCCTCGGAGGAGTTCTTGGTGAACACGACCTCGGCCCGGTCGGCGGCGTTGACGAACGTCGCGACCTTGTCGCGGGCGCCCTCGTAGAGCGCGGTGGCCTCCTCGGCCAGCACGTGGATGCCCCGGTGGACGTTCGCGTTGTGCCGGGCGTAGTAGTCCTCGAGCGCGTCGAGCACCTGGCGAGGCTTCTGCGACGTGGCGGCGTTGTCGAGGTAGACCAAGGGCTTGTCGCCGTGCACGAGCCGCTCGAGCGCCGGAAAGTCCTTGCGGATCTCCTCCGTGTCGAGCAGGCGCGAGCTGTCAGGCTCGCGACCGGCCGAAGGCCGTCGAGAGCCTGACAAGTCGGCGACCCGCGTCATGCGGACGCGCCTGCCTTGGGCGCGGACACGAACCGCTCGTAGCCCTCCGTCTCGAGGCGGTCCGCCAGCTCCCGGCCGCCCTCCTCGACGATGCGCCCGTCGATGAAGACGTGCACGAAGTCCGGCGCGATGTAGCGCAGGATGCGGGTGTAGTGCGTGATGAGCAGCACCCCGGTCTCGCCGCCGGCGCGGACCCGGTTCACGCCCTCGGAGACGACCTTCAGGGCGTCGATGTCCAGACCGGAGTCCGTCTCGTCGAGCACCGCGATCCGGGGCTTGAGCAGCTCGAGCTGCAGGATCTCGTGACGCTTCTTCTCGCCACCGGAGAAGCCCTCGTTGACGCTGCGCTCCGCGAACGACGGGTCGACGGAGAGCCGTTCCATGGCCTCCTTCACGTCCTTGACCCAGGTGCGCAGCTTGGGCGCCTCGCCGTCGACGGCCGTCTTGGCCGAGCGCAGGAAGTTGGTCACAGAGACGCCCGGGACCTCGACGGGGTACTGCATCGCGAGGAACAGCCCGGCCCGGGCCCGCTCGTCGACGGTCATGGCCAGGACGTCCTGACCGTCGAGCGTCACGGTGCCGCCGGTGACGGTGTACTTCGGGTGCCCGGCGATGGAGTAGGCCAGCGTCGACTTGCCGGAGCCGTTGGGGCCCATGATCGCGTGGGTCTCGCCGGCGGTCACCGAGAGGTCGACGCCACGCAGGATCTCCTGCGCGCCGTTCTCCGTGTCGACGCTCACGTGCAGGTCGCGGATCTGCAGGGTGCTCACTGTGGTCTCACATCTCCAGGTCGGGGCGTCAGGTTCGGACGTCAGGTCGCGACGGCGACGAGGACGTCGTCGCCGTCGATCTTCACGGGGTACACGGGAACCGGCTGGGTCGCCGGGAGGCCGGTGGGGCGGCCGGTGACGAGGTCGAAGCGCGACCCGTGCAGCCAGCACTCGATCGTCTGGTCCTCGATCTCGCCCTCGGACAGGGCCACGTTGGCGTGGGAGCACACGTCGTGGATGGCGTAGACCTCGCCCTCGCTGCGGACGACGGCGATGGGGATGCCGTCGATGACGACCCGGACGGCGCCGCCGTCCTCGATGTCGTCGACCGCGCAGGCGCGCTGGAAGTCGGCCACTAGCGCACTGCCCCCTCGAGCTCCTGCTCGACCTGGGCCAGCAGGCGCTGCTGCACGGCCGGGATGCCGATGTGGTTGATCACGTCGGCGAAGAACCCGCGCACGACCAGGCGCCGCGCCTCGTCGGACGGGATGCCCCTGGACTGCAGGTAGAAGAGCTGCTCGTCGTCGAAGCGGCCGGTCGCGCTGGCGTGCCCGGCGCCGACGATCTCGCCCGTCTCGATCTCGAGGTTCGGCACGGAGTCGGCGCGCGCACCGTCGGTGAGCACGAGGTTGCGGTTGAGCTCGAACGTCTCCGTGCCCGTGGCCTCCGCCCGGATCAGCACGTCGCCGATCCACACGGTGTGCGCCTCCTCGCCCTGCAGCGCTCCCTTGTACACAACGTTCGACCTGCAGTGCGGCACGGCGTGGTCGACGAACAGGCGGTTCTCGAGGTGCTGGTGGGCGTCGGCGAAGTAGAGGCCGAGCATCTCGACCTCCCCGCCGGGTGCGGTGAACCGCGCCTCCGAGGACACCCGGGCCAGGTCGGCGCCGAAGCCGACGCCGATGCTGCGGTAGCGCGCGTCGCGCCCGACCGCCACGGACTGCTGCGACACGTGCACCGCGTCGTCGGCCCAGTCGTTGACGGCGACGACCGTCAGCGACGCCCCGTCGGCGACGACGAACTCCACGTTGTCGGCGTAGGTCGCGCTGCCGGTGTGGTCGAGTACGACGACGGCCTGGGCGAACGGCTGCACGTCGACGAGAATGTGCCCGAAGGCGGTCCCGCCGTCGCCCCGCAGAGCCACCGTCGTCGGCCGGCTGGCGACCGTGTCCTTCGGGACGGTGATCACCGTGGCCTTCTCGAAGGCGTTCCAGGCGCGGGCGGCCACGCGGTCGGCAGGGCGTCCGCCGCGACCGAGCCTGGTGTCCCCGCGGGCGACCGTCTCCACCTCGACCTCGGGGGCGGCGTCGACCTCGACGTGCACGGTGCCGTCACCGGCCACCTCGTCCTCGTGCAGGTGGCGAAGCCGGTCCAGCGGCGTGAAGCGCCACTCCTCCTCGCGACCCGTAGGGACGGGGAAGTCGGACATCTCGAAGGACGTGGTGCGCTCGCCGCGGCTGTCGCCAGGGATCGGCACGGCGCCGTGGGAGTGCGGTCGGCCGCTGAAGCCGCCGGTTTCGGCCGACAGGATCTCGCCGGCGACCGCGGTCGCGATCGCGATCGTCTCAGGGGTCGTGGACATGCTCTAGCCCACAGCTCCTTCCATCTGCAGCTCGATGAGCCGGTTGAGCTCGAGGGCGTACTCCATCGGGAGCTCCTTGGCGATCGGCTCGACGAAGCCGCGCACGATCATCGCCATCGCCTCGTCCTCGGTCAGGCCGCGGCTCATCAGGTAGAAGAGCTGGTTCTCGCTCACCTTGGACACGGTCGCCTCGTGGCCCATCGTCACGTCGTCCTCGCGGACGTCGACGTAGGGGTATGTGTCGGAGCGGCTCACCGTGTCGATGAGCAGCGCATCGCACTTCACGGTCGACTTCGAGCCGGTGGCGCCCTCAAGGACCTGGACGAGACCGCGGTACGACGTACGGCCGCCGCCCCGCGCCACTGACTTCGAGATGATCGTCGAGGAGGTGTTGGGCGCCGAGTGCACCATCTTGGCGCCGGCGTCCTGGTGCTGGCCCTCGCCCGCGAACGCGACCGACAGCGTCTCGCCCTGGGCGTGCTCGCCGAGCAGGTAGCACGCGGGGTACTTCATCGTGACCTTGGAGCCGATGTTGCCGTCGATCCACTCCATGCGGCCACCGGCCTGCACCGCGGTGCGCTTGGTCACCAGGTTGTAGACGTTGTTCGACCAGTTCTGGATCGTCGTGTAGCGGACGTGGGCGTCTTTCTTCACGATGATCTCGACCACGGCCGAGTGCAGCGAGTCGGAGGAGTAGATCGGGGCGGTGCAGCCCTCGACGTAGTGCACCGAGGAGCCCTCGTCGGCGATGATCAGCGTCCGCTCGAACTGGCCCATGTTCTCGGTGTTGATGCGGAAGTAGGCCTGGAGCGGGATGTCGACCTTCACACCCGGCGGCACGTAGATGAAGGACCCGCCCGACCACACGGCGGTGTTCAGCGCGGCGAACTTGTTGTCGCCGACCGGGATGACAGTGCCGAAGTACTCCTTGAACAGGTCCTCGTGCTCGCGCAGTGCCGTGTCCGTGTCGAGGAAGAGGACACCCTTCTCCTCCAGGTCCTCGCGGATCTGGTGGTAAACAACCTCGGATTCGTACTGCGCGGCGACGCCAGCGATCAGCCGCTGCTTCTCCGCCTCGGGGATGCCGAGCTTGTCGTAGGTGTTCTTGATGTCCGCGGGCAGCTCGTCCCAGGACGTGGCCTGCTTCTCGGTCGACCGCACGAAGTACTTGATGTTGTCGAAGTCGATGCCCGACAGGTCCGAGCCCCACGTCGGCATGGGCTTCTTCCCGAACAGGCGCAGGCCCTTGAGGCGCATCTTGAGCATCCACTCGGGTTCGCTCTTCTTGCCCGAGATGTCGCGCACGACCGCCTCGGACAGGCCGCGCTTGGCGCTCGCGCCGGCGACGTCGGAGTCCGCCCAGCCGAAGGCGTACCGGCCGAGGGCGTCGACCTCTGCGTGGGTGGTCTCGGGAATGGCGGTCACTGAGCGCTCCTCCGGGTGGTCGGGCTCGGGAGGTCCTGCGGCGAGCCGGGGGCCTTGGGGATGTACGTCGTGCAGACGCCGTCGCCGTGCGCGATGGTGGCCAGGCGCTGCACATGGGTGCCGAGCAGGCGGGCGAAGACCTCGGTCTCGGCCTCGCAGAGCTCGGGGAACTCCTCGGCCACGTGGGCGACCGGGCAGTTGTGCTGGCAGAGCTGCTCTCCGGGCGCGGCCGAACGCCGGGTCGTGGCAGCGTAGCCGTCGCCGGAGAGCGCCGTGGCGAGGGCCTCGGTCCGAGCCCCCTCGGGCGCCGCGTCGACGACCGGCCGGTAGCGCGTCTCCAGCTCGGCGACGCGCTGGCGGGCGAAGGCGGCGACCGCTTCACGCCCACCCTGCTCCGCGACGAAGCGCATCGCGCTCGCGGCCAGGTCGTCGTACGCCTGGTCGAAGGAGTCGCGGCCAGCGTCGGTCACGGCGAAAAGCCGGGCCGGGCGACCCCGACCGCGCACGGACGAGGAGCGCGGCGACCGCTCCTCGATCAGACCCTCGGCCAGCAGGGCGTCCAGGTGCCGGCGGACGGCAGCCGGGGTGAGTCCCAGCCCGTCGGCGAGCACCGCGGCCGTGGTGGGCCCGCTCTCGAGGATGGTCCGCGCGACCCGGTCACGCGTCCGGTCCTCCAGCGTGGATTTCACAACACCAGTGTCGCGTTATTCGGCGGCGATCGCAAACGCCGCGCGGCCCGCGATGCGTGGGCTCGGTCACACCGGAGCCGGCCGGGCCCGTGAGCCACACTGACCCCTCGTGAGCCTTCCGCCGCAGCAGCCCCGCCCGATGCACACCCGCCGGGTGATCACCCGCCGGATGATCACCGCCGGGAGGTCACAAAGGACCTGGCGGCGCTCGGCGTCCGCCCGGGGGGACGTGCTGCGGGTCCACCCCTCGCTCCGGTCCTGGGCTGGGTGTCCGGCGGGCAGCTCGCGGTGGTCCACGCCCTGCTCGACGCCGTCGGCCCGGGCGGCACGGTCGTGGTTCCCACACAGACCCCGGGCTTCGACCCCGAGCGCTCGCCCAGCCAGCACATGGGCGCGATCCCCGAACAGGTCCGGACC
>JBOGDX010000049.1:0-10842 GCA_050743225.1 Actinomycetes bacterium
TCGTGGTCCCGTCCGGCCTGTATGGAGCGGCGTCACGACGGAATCCACACCTGCGGTCGCGAGTGGATCTACCAGGCGAAGTCCGGCGGCCGGGGAACACGCGCCCTGCGCGCGCCGGGCGAGCTCGGCCAGGGTTAGGAGGAGAACAGTTTCCAGTTGCCCTCGGAGACGACGTCGACGGTGCCGTCAGTCATTGTGATGGCGGTTTGGTCGTCGATCGCGTACGCCGGACCTGGGATGCCGGCCGCCCATTTTTCGGCCTCAGCCATGGTGTTCTCCGGCAGATCCTCGTTGTCCAGGTGCGGAAAGATCGAGAAGTCGACGATGCCCAACGTGCTGTCGCCACCGGTGGGCGGTTTCCATTCGACGAAGTCCGCCCCGATACGGGGGGTCAGCACCATGCTCCCGGCGCTCAGCCCAACCCAGACCGTCTCGCGCAGCGACGGCAGGAGATCCGCCAGCCCGGACTGCCGCATCCAGTGGCACAGGTACAGGGCGTCGCCGCCTCCCACCAGCAGCACGTCCGTCTCCCGGACCCAGGAGTGCCAGCGTTCTTCGTCGATGCTGGGCAGCGCGGTGAGCTCCAGCACTCCCAAGGACTTCCAACCCAGCTGGCACATAGGGGTTCTAGCGTCACCTCCGGTGATGAAACGCCATGCCCTGCCAGGACCGGCCATGGGGTGCCCGTACGACCCGGTGGGGATGCACAGGGCGTTGGAGTCGGCGGTCGGCTTGCCCAGTAGGTCGACCAGCGCGTTGTGGATGCTCGGGTTCTTGACGCCAGCGGAAGTGAGAAGAAGCCTCACGCTTGCCTCCTGTACGTAGCGGTCATGACGCTCTCCTCGAGAGTCGGGAGATCGGGTGCATGTGAAGGCAGACTGGGCACCACAGCGAAACTCATCGCCGTTGGGACCCCCGCACGCGCCAGCCCGAGCAGGACGAGGATCAAAGGACAGGGCCAGGCACAGGCCGGAGACTGCGGTCCATCGACTCCGGCTCGGCGGAACGTCGTTAAGGTCGCAATCGATCGGGTCGATCACTGGTAGGTGACCGTGTCGAGCGCGAGAGACGGCTCGGCTGTACGTGCGAGCCCCCGGATCGATCCACCGACCGGGCCCAGCGCCGCCGCGGTGCGCTCGGTGCTGCAGTCCGAGGACGCCCTGCGGATGGTCTTCCAACCCATCGTGGATCTGCGACGGGGCGTCACCGCGGGATACGAGGCGTTGTCGCGGTTCCCGGCTCAGGGGCGACCCGACCAGTGGTTCGCCGCCGCGACCGAGCACGGTCTTGGCCCGGACCTGGAGGGCCACGCCCTGGGCATGGCCCTGGCAGCCAAGACGGGTCTGCCGACGGGCGCATTTCTGAGTGTGAACGTGAGCCCGCGGCTGCTCCACACCCGCCCGGTGCGCGATGCGCTCAGCCGGCCCGGTGACCTCGCTGACGTGGTGGTCGAGCTGACCGAGCACGTGCCCTACGGGGAAACCGACGCACTGCTGCGGGACCTGGACTGGCTGCGGTCGCGCGGTGCTCGGATCGCTCTGGACGACACCGGCACCGGGTACTCGGGTCTGCGGCAGATCGCAGAGCTTCGGCCCGACGTGGTGAAGCTGGACCGGGCCTTCGTGGATCGCCTGGACAGCGACGAGGTGAAGGCCGTCTTCGCCGAGTTCCTCACCACGGTGGCCTCTCGCCTGGACGCGCTCCTGCTCGCCGAGGGCGTCGAGCGAATCCCAGAACTCGATCGGCTCATCGCGCTAGGAGTCCCGCTGGCCCAGGGGTGGCTGCTGGGCAGGCCCGACCCCCGCTGGGCAGAACTGCCCAACCCCACTGTGGAACGGGTGCGGTCACGGGCCTCGCTGCACGAGTACACAGACGTCGCCGAGGCGGTCCTGGAGGACGCGCCCGTCATGGACGTCCGTGGGCTTCCGGCCCCTCCGCGCGCCCGACGTCCGGATGTCGGGGACGTCGTGACGACGGTGGTGCTGGACCGGGTCAGCCGACCCGTCGCGCTGGTGAACCTCGAGGAGGGCGTCGACGGCGGCGTCGCACGAACCAGCCCGGTCACCCTGCGCGCGTTCCCGACCACTCCCCTGCGCGAGCTGGCCATGCGCGCCGTGACCCGCCCGGCGGCGCACCGTTTCGACCCCGTCGTGTGCACCAGCGAGGACGGTCGCTACCTCGGCCTGATCCGGATCGACCGGCTCCTCGCTGCCCTCGCACAGAGCGATGCCAGCACCTGACGTCGACACCTCCGCTGTCGTCTACCCCCGTGCCATGCTTCGCGGATGGGTCTTCCGGCGAGCGCAGTGGGCCTCGTGCTCGCATGTGCGCAGGACGTACCACCCGGGCATCAGGTCCGCGAACTCATGACCGCTGACATCGAACGGGTCCTGCGCGGCTAGCAGCTGTCGGCAATCACTTGCGCCACGGCGTGCGAAGCCTGGCGGATCATGCCGGGGTTCGTATCCCAGTAGTACGGCAAGGCCATCACGGCCTGGCGCAGCGCCCAGCCGCGGCCACGTACCCGGGACGCCTCGTCGACCTGGAGCTCAGCGAGGAACCTCCTCCGGCTGTCGCCCATGAAGACGTTCCATGCCGGCTGCAGGTCACATGCCGGATCGCCCACGTTGAGGGCGCCGAAGTCGATGACCGCCGAGAGGCGACCGTCGAGGACCAGCAGGTTGCCCGGCAGCAGGTCGCCGTGCACCCAAACCTCTGCGCAGTCCCAGGCCGGGGCCTGCAGCGACTCCTCCCAGGAGCGGAGAGCTGCCTCGCCGTCGATCCGGTCACCGAGCATTGCGATGGACGCGCGAACGTGCTCGTCGCCTTCCACCAGTGGTCCGCCACGACCATGCAGCGGACGCGGGTGCGCGCCGGTCGTGTCCACCTGGCGCAACGCCATGACGAACGCGGCGAGATCGACGGCCGCCTGCTCCAGGTCGTCGATCGTGCCGTCGGCGTTCTCTCCGGGCAACCACTCGTACACCGACCAGTCGAACGGATACCCCTGACCCGGGTGGCCCCTCGCAAGCTGCACGGGCAGCGCGAGCGGCAGGTGCGGCGCGAGCTTCGGAAGCCACTCCCTCTCCTTGGCCGCCTGCTCGGTCGCCCAGCCGATGCGTGGCAACCGGGCGGCCAGGTGGCAGCCCAACCGGTAGATGTCGTGATCGGTCCCATACGAGGCCACCAGGCCGATGGGCAGGTCTGCCCACTGCGGGAACTGCTGCGTGAGAAGGCGACGTACGAGCGCGACGTCGGTCTCCACCTCGTCGGCGTGCATCTTCGTCGCGCCCATCGCCGGCATCCTCCGCTACGGTCGGTCGCAGCAGCAACCGAGTTCGTCGTCCGCAGTGCCAGCGCCGGGACCCGTCTCTAGGCTCGCGGGACCGTCGTGCTCATCACGCAGTGGTGCATGCCCTTGCGCCGGTCGTAGCTGAAGCCGGCCTGTTCGAAGAGACTTCGGGTGCCGTTGTAGAGGAAGGATGCCGAGACCTTCTTGCCAGGGGTGTCCTGCGGGTACGCCTCCACAACGCCACCGCCCGCCTGCGCGATGAGACCGAGAGCACCACGGAGCGCGACCGCTGCCACTCCCTTCCGCCGGTACTGCCTGTCTACGAAGAAGCAGGTCAGTCGGTAGTCAGGCAACCGTTCCAGACGCCGTTGTGCCGCTCGGCGAGCCGTGCGAAAGCGGCGCAGGTGTCGGGACCGAGCGGTCTGATCGTGTACTCGCTCATGGCGCCTCCCTCGTCCACGCCGGTCCGGAACCCACGTCTGATCATCCGTCGACTCGACAGAGACAGAAAGGGTGGCCGGCTGGGGCGAGTGCCGGAACACCAGGCCGTCCCGTTCATCCGTGACCTGCCGATGATTCGTCAGGGCCGAGGTCAGGGTCCTGGGGCCGGCTCAGTTCGACGCGGAGGAAGGTTCTTCAACGGTCGCGAGGTGGTCGGCGGTTCCGCCGCGCCATTCGAGGAGAAGAAGGGTCGCGTCATCGCTGGTGACCCCGCCTCGTTCGCGCTTTAGGGCGTGGGAGAGACGGCGCACCGTCTGCTGCACCGCCCCGCCGTCGTGGCCAGCGCGTTCGATGAGGTCTCTCAACCGTGTCTCACCGAACTGATCGCCGCCGTCGCGGTGCTCCTCGATGAGCCCGTCGGTGAAGAAAAGAACCCGGTCACCCCGCTCGAGCGTCCTCTCACTGACCAGCGGTGTCGCTCCGCCGAAGCCGACCGGCAAGGTCGTCGGGCTGTCCAGGGAGGCGACGACGCGGTGCCCGCGCAGGAGCAGCGGTGCCGGTTGGCCGGCGTTGACCCACTGCAGCCGCCCCGAGCCGACGTCCAGGCGTGCCATCTGCGCGGTGGCGAAGTGGTCCGGGGCGAACTGGCTGGCGACGGCCGCGTCCATGGCCGCGTACAGCTCGTCCAGCCCGACGTCGAGGCGGCGGGCGTGCCGGTAGGCGCCGACGGCGAGGGTCGCCATGACTGCGGCGCTCAGCCCGTGCCCCATCGCGTCGATCATGGCCACGTGAAGGGTGTCGTCGTTGAGGGCGTAGTCGAAGCTGTCCCCGGCGACGTCGTAGGCCGGTTCGAGGGCTCCGGCGAGGGTGACCTGTGGGGTGTTCATCATCAGCGGCGGCAGCAGCTGCCATTGCATCTCCGCGGACAGGCTCATCGGCTGCCGACGTCGGGCCTGGAAGAAGCGGTCGGTGTACATGCTCTTGGTGACCAGCATGTCGGCCACCAGTCCAGCCAGCCGTCGCGTCAACCGCCGATCGTGATCGTCCAGGGCATCGAGGGAGAAGGCGAGCACCCCGACGCGATCCGTGCCGTCGAGCAACGGGACGAAGACCCGGACCCCGTCGTCCTGCTTTCGCTCGACCGTCTCGTCGGTCTGGAAGGCGCGCCCGGCGAGCGAGCCGTCGATCGGCTGGGGTGCCCCGACCAGTAGGCGTTGCCCGGGCAGCGGCACCAGGGTCATCTGGTCGTAGTCCTGCAGGAGGACTTCGACGTTTCGGCCTCCGATCATCGCGATCTCCTGCGCGATGAGCGGGGCGATCAAGTGTGGCGGCATCTGATGGGCCCGGTCCAGCAGCGAACCCAGCAATCGTTCCCCGAACCCCTCCGACCGGTCCACATCCGGTGAGGACTTGGACCCTTGTTGCTCGTCGTCCATGACTCGATCATCGCAGCGGGATGATCGGGTGTCTCTCCCGAACCCACGACGAGGACCGCCATCGGGCAGCGCCCTGGAACACCCAGATGACAAGCCCGGTACCTCGCTAACAGGCGACCGCTCTCCCGGCCCACCTCGGCTTGGCATCGCCGTCGGGGCACGCGGGCCCGCGAAGCCAAGGCTGAACGGTGTGCCCCGACGCCACCCAGCGGCTCCCCCCGTTGATGCCAGCCGGAAAGTGCCGAATGGTCTTGACGTTCTAGCTGTCGAAGCGTTAACTTCACGACTAAATTAAGTGCCGAAGTAAGTGGGAGGTGACCGACAATGAGCATTGCAACCTCGAGAGGGGATCTCGTCCCGTCGGCGATCCTCGGTCTGCTCGGCACCCGGGGCAACGCGTCGCGCACCGAGATCGCACGGACGCTGGACGTCAGCCCAGCCACCGTCACACAGGTCACCAAGGGTCTGATCGCCCGCGGGCTGGTGGAGGAGCTCGGGCTCGTGCCGTCGCTGGGTGGCCGCCCAGCGCGGATGCTCGGGCTGGTCCGCTCCGCCGGGTTGGCGATCGGTGCGAAGGTGACGGCGGATCACGTGGTGCTGGTGGAAATCGAGCTGGACGGGTCCGTGCGCCGGTCGGCGGCGCACCCGTTCCGGCCTGGCGCTGGCGACGCCCTGGAGCGCCTAACCGGCATCCTCGACGACGTGGTCTCCGGCCAGGACGGGCATCTGCTCGGCGTCGGCGTGGGGGTGCCGGGCTCGGTGGACTCGCAAGCCTCGGGCATCGTCGAGGCCCCGACCATCGGATGGGCCGGGGTGCCGCTGGGTTCCATGCTTCGGGCCGCCCTCGACGTGCCGGTGCTGGTCGACAATGACGTCAACACCCTTGCTGCCGCGGAACGGCTCTACGGCGTGGGTCGCGACATGTCCTCCTACCTGGTGGTCACGATCGGCAGGGGTGTCGGTTGCGGCATTGTTGTCGACGGCTCGATCTACCGCGGCTCAAGCGGGGGCGCGGGCGAGATCGGGCACGTGCCGGTGAATGTCGAGGGGCCGGTGTGCGGCTGCGGTGCGCGCGGCTGCCTGGAGAGCTACGTCGGTGAGCAGGCCTTGGTCCGCCGGGCGGTCGCCGAGGCTGTCATCGGGCCCCGAGGGACATCGCGTGGCCTGCTCAAGTCGGCTCGTGCCGGCGATGACCGGGCTGTCGTGATCTACCGGGAGGCTGGCGAGTTGCTCGGACGTGCGCTCGCCGGGGTCGTGCACACGTTGGACCCGGAGGCCGTGATCCTGATGGGCGAGGGCATCGACGGGTGGCCGTTCTGGAAGCCGGGCTTCGAGGAGGCGCTGCGCCGGCACCTGATGCCGGCCCGGCGCGCCGTGCCGGTCGTTGTCGAGCCGTGGAGTGAGGACAAGTGGGCGCTGGGCGCCGCCTCCCTGGTGCTGTCCGCCCCGTTCGACGCTGAGACAGGCGGCGACCAGGCGCGCCTTGTCCGCGCCCGCATGCAGGGCGCGACGCTGGCCGCGGCCCGATGACATCTCCCGCGGGAGTCACGCAGCGCCCGGTGCCTCGCGGCTCCGAGAGCACCCTGCGCTCGGACGCGCGGGTTCTTACTCCGACCCCATGCCTGCGCAACCGTCGGCGTGCCGTGCACAACGCCGGGTGGGTCCTGTTCTTCCTGCTGCCGAGTGCGGTACCGCTGGTGCTGTTCACGCTCGTGCCGATGGTCGCCTCGTTGTGGGTGAGTTTGCATGAGTGGAACCTGATCTCCCCGATGGAGTGGGTCGGGTTCGACAACTACTCTCACCTGCTGACGGACCCGATGACGCTGCGGGTCTTCAAGCACACCCTGCTCTATGTCGTTGGCTATCTCCCGATCGTCTATACCGGCGGTCTGCTGCTCGCGATGGCGCTGAACCGGGCGCTCAGGGGCCGCTCCTTCTTGCGCGCGACCTACTTCCTTCCGGTGGTCACCAGCTGGGTGGTGGTGGCGCTGGTCTGGAAGTGGCTGCTCAACCCGCGCGACGGCCTGGTCAACACCGTGCTGGGCGCGCTGGGCCTGGGTCAGCCTGGCTGGTGGACCGACCCGACCTGGGCGCTGCCCTCGGTGATCCTGGCGTCGGCGTGGAAGGACCTGGGGTTCGTCATGGTCATCCTGCTGGCCGGCCTGCAGGCGATCCCTGCGGACGTGCAGGAGGCGGCGACCGTCGACGGGGCCAACGCCTGGCGCCGGATCTGGCACATCACGTTGCCGCTGCTCTCGCCCTCGACGTTCTTCGTCGTGGTGATCTCGCTGATCAACGGCTTCCAGGTGTTCGACCAGGTCTACGTGATGACCGGCGGGGGGCCGGCCGGGTCCAGCCAGGTCGTGGTCGGGCAGGTCTATGACCTGACCTTCCGCTATGGGCGCGGTGGCGAGGCCTCCGCCCTGTCCTGGATCCTCTTCGTGCTCGTTCTGGTCATCACCGCTGTCCAGATCCGGGGGCAACGTCGCTGGGTGCACCATGCCTGACAGCTACGTGCGGAGGCCCCAGCGCGTCGCCCTGTACGCCGGGGTCCTGGTGGGCGCGGCCGTCATGCTGTTCCCGTTCCTGTGGACCGTGATCACCTCGATCACCCACGGCGGCGCGCTGAGCGACGGCCCGACGCTGCTGGTGAAGGACCCGACCCTTGACTCGTACCGCGCGCTGCTCGAAGCGATGCCGATGTGGCGAATCGCGGCCAACTCGCTGGTGATCGCGCTGGTCTCCACGGCGCTCCAACTGGTCACCGGCGCGATGGCGGCGTACGGGTTCGCGCGTCTGACCTTCCGCGGCAAGAACGTCGTCTTCGGTCTCTACCTGGCGACTCTGATGGTGCCGTTGCAAGTGCTGGTCGTTCCGCTGTTCATCGAGATGAAGACGTTCAACCTGCAGGACACCTACTTCGCGCTGCTGGCACCGTCGATCGCCTCTGCTTTTGGGGTGTTTCTGCTCAAGCAGGCCGTCGAGTCGGTGCCCCGCGAGCTCGACGAGGCCGCGACCATCGACGGCGCGAGCCACCTACGGATCTTCACCACCATCGTGCTGCCGCTGGTGCGCCCCGCGCTGGCCACCGTCGCGGTGTTCGCGTTCATGAGCAGCTGGAACAGCTTCCTCTGGCCGCTGGTGGTCATCCGCTCCCCCGAGCTGATGACCCTGCCGCTGGGACTGTCGACCCTGCAGGGCCAGTTCACCACCCAATGGGACGTCGTGATGGCCGGCTCGGTCGTCTCGATCGTGCCCATCGCGATCCTCTACCTGCTCGCGCAGCGCCACATCATCGCGGGCGTCGCCCACACCGGGATCAAGTGATCCCGCACCTCAACGGACCGGCTGTCGACCGACACCCGGCAAGCACGAAAGGGAAAACATGAGATCCATCAGCAGGCGCGTCACTGTCCCCGCCGTCGCGGGGCTGGTCACCTTCGCGCTCGTCTCGTGCTCGCAGGGCTCGGCCACGAACGACGCGGACACCGCCCGGCCCAACGGGGCCACCACGGTCCGGTACATGAACTTCTCCGCCAATGACGGCCACGAGAAGGATCTCGACGCCATCGCTGCCGCGTTCACCAAGGCCAACCCGACGATCAAGGTGCAAATCGAGACCGTCCCCTACGCCGATTACTTCACCAAGCTGCAGACCGCGGTCGCCGGCGGCACCGCGTCGGACGCATTCGAGCTCAACTACGAGAACTTCGTCACCTACGCCAAGAACGGTTCCCTCGCCGAGCTGACCGGCGTCGAGGACGCGGCGTACAAGGCGTCCCTGCTCGAGGCGTTCACCCTCGACGGCAAGCAGCACGGTCTGCCGGAGTCCTTCTCCAACGTCGTCCTGTTCTACAACAAGACCCTGTTCGACAAGGCCGGCGTGGCCACGCCGACCGGCGACTGGACCTGGGCCGAGGAGAAGGCCGCCGCGGAGCGGCTCACCAACAAGAACAAGAAGGTGTGGGGCGACTACCAGCCCGTCACCTTCCACGAGTTCTACAAGGCCCTCGCCCAGTCAGGTGGCCAGTTCCTGAGCCCCGACGGCACCAAGGCCACCTTCGACTCCCCGGAGGGCCTGCAGGCTGCCAGCTGGCTGATCGAGAAGGCAGGCACGTCCATGCCGACCGAGGCCGACGGCGCGGGCACCCCGGACTTCGACTCCAACCTGTTCAAGGACGGCAAGCTCGCGATGTGGCACACCG
The DNA here is from genome assembly GCA_050743225.1 of Actinomycetes bacterium. Lineage (GTDB taxonomy): Bacteria > Actinomycetota > Actinomycetes > JACCUZ01 > JACCUZ01 > JBOGDX01. The sequence continues at coordinate 9,375 of JBOGDX010000049.1, forward strand.
GGGTCTGGATGTTCAGCGCGATGGCCGACGTGCCCTTCGACTGGGACATCGCGGTCGAGCCCGGCAACACCACCAAGGCGTCAGCCATGTTCACCAACGGCGCCGTCGTCAATGCCCAGGCCAAGAACAAGGCGGCCGCCCAGAAGTGGGTCAGCTATCTGACGTCCTCGGACACCATGACCGAGGCACGCCTCGCCACCTCATGGGAGCTGCCCCCGGTCGCCGACGAGGCACAGCTCGCGTCCTACCTCGATGCCGGCCAGCCAGCCAACCGGCAGGCCGTCTTCACCTCGCTGGAGGCCACGGTGCTCCCGCCGGTCATCGAGCGCCAGCAGGAGATGCAGGACATCGTCACCGAGGAGCTGACCTCGGCCGCCGCCGGCCGCAAGACCGTCGCCAAGGCCCTGAGTGACGCCCAGAGCAAGGTCAACGACCTGCTCAAGTAGTCCCCGCACCGGCCGGGCCCGGGTCCTCGCGACCCGAGCCCTGCCGGACCCTTCCCCGCAGAGACCAGTGAGGCATGACGCTCCCTCTCGACGCCGGCCCGACCGGATCCGCCGACGCCACCACCGCCCTCGAGGCGTCCGCGGACGAGCGGGCCGCTTTCCTGCGCCTCGCCCGACGCAGCCACCACGTCATCACCCGCGACCAGCACCCGGCCGGCGCCTACCCGGCCGCGCCCACGTTCTCCGCGTACGCCGGCTATGCGTGGCTGCGCGACGGCTCCTTCACCGCCGAGGGGATCTCCCGCTACGGCGACGTCGACTCCGCGGACCGCTTCCATGGCTGGGCCGCGCAAGTGCTGACCGCGCGCCGCGAGCAGGTGGCCGCGCTGCTGTCCGCGACCGCCTGCGGCGAGGCCGTTCCCAACGATGCGATGCTTCCCACCCGGTTCACCTACACCGGCGACGACGGATCCGAACCGTGGTGGGACTTTCAGACCGATGGCTACGGCATGTGGTTGTGGGCCGCCCTCACCCACGGCGCCCGGCACGACGTCGACCTCGAGCGCTGGCGCAGCGGCCTCGAGCTGGCCACCGACTACCTCACCGCCTTCTGGGACCGGCCCTGCTACGACTGGTGGGAGGAGCAGGTCGAGCACCGGCACGTGTCGACGCTGGGCGCGATCTACGGCGGCCTGAGCGCCATCGCCGGCAGCGGGCTGCTCGACACGTCGCGGCGCAGACGCGCCGACGAGGCCGCCGGGCGCATCAAGGACCTGGTCGGCGCGCAAGGAGTGGTCGACGGGCACCTCGGCAAGTGGCTGGGAAGCACGGCCGTCGACGGCTCGCTACCCGCATGCATCGTGCCGTTCGGACTCGTCGACCGTGACGACCCCCTCGCCGGGGAGACGCTGTCGGCGGTCGCCCGTGACCTCGACGTCGACGGGGGCGTCCACCGCTTCCGGGCCGACGTGTTCTACGGCGGCGGCCAGTGGGTGCTGCTCGCCGCGCTGCTGGGCTGGAAC
>JBOGDX010000050.1:0-10681 GCA_050743225.1 Actinomycetes bacterium
GCTGCGCACCGAGGTCGGGGCCCTCGACCACGAGCTGTCCCAGCCGCTGGCGGCCGGGACGAACGAGGTGAACTGGTCGGTGACGATCGACCGCCCGGACCTCTGGTGGCCCCGGGCGCTGGGCGACGCCGTCCTGCACGACGTCCGGGTCGCCCAGGTCGGTCGCGATCGCGACCAGCTCGCCGTCGTACACGCCGTCGACGAGGGCGTCCAGCCACACCCGGTTGCGCAGCGCGTCGACCCCGCGGGCGGTGTGCACTGCCTCCAACCGTTCCGGCCACACCGGTGCGAGGTTGAGCACGATGCCCACCTCCGGGCTGCCAACGCCGTGGCGTCCGGAGTCGTGCAGTCGGGACGCGGCCAGGCCGTGTCCGAGCATCAGGTGGTGGGCGGCCCGGTAGGCCGCGTGCGGGTCGGTGCGCCCCGGCGCGTGCACGCCCGCCGAGTAGCCGAGAAATGCCGAGCACCACGGTTCGTTCAGCGTCGCCCAGACCCGGACCCGGTCGCCGAGGTGACCCTCGACGATGGCCGCGTAGTCGGCGAAGCGCTCGGCCGTGTCGCGGGCCGGCCAGCCGCCGGCGTCCTCGAGCGGCTGGGGCAGGTCCCAGTGGTAGAGCGTCGCCATCGGCGAGATGCCGCGGGCGATCAGGCCGTCCACGAGCCGGTCGTAGTACGCCAGGCCTCGCGGCTCGACCGGGCCCGATCCGGCGGGCTGGACCCGCGGCCAGGCGACCGAGAAGCGGTAGTGCGCGACCCCCAGGGCCGCCACCAGGTCGAGGTCCTCGTCGAGCCGTTCGTACGACGCGCAGGCCACCGCGCCGTCACTCCCGTCCTTGATCGTCCCGGGACGCGCGGCGAAGGTGTCCCAGATGGACGGGCCGCGGCCGTCGGCGGTCGTGGCCCCCTCGATCTGGTAGGCCGCCGTCGCGACTCCGAGTTCGAGGTTCGTGCCCCGGGGCAGCTGGGTCGTCACGGGCACCACCGTAGGACGGGCCCGTGGTTGCGATGACGAGCATCAAGGACGTCGCGCGAACCGTCGGGGTGTCCACGGCGACCGTCTCGCGGGCGCTGCGCGGCCTGCCGCGGGTGTCCGACGAGACCCGCTTCCGGGTGCTGCAGGCTGCTGCCGAGCTCGACTACGTCGCCTCACCGACGGCCGCCGGTCTCGCCAGTGGCCAGACCCGTGCAGTCGGTGTCGTCGTGCCGTTCGTCACCCGCTGGTTCTACGCGGGGGTGGTGCACGGCGCCGAGGAGCTGTTGCGTGAGGCCGGCTACGACCTGCTGCTCTACAACCTCGGCGGCGACCGCGACGCACGGCACCGCGTGTTCCGGACCCACCTGTTGCGGAAGCGGGTCGACGCCGTCCTGGTCCTGAGTCTGAACCCGACCGACGACGAGATCACCGCGCTGGCGAAGCTCGACCGGCCGGTTGCGGTCGTAGGAGCGACGGTTCCCGGATGGTCCAGCGTCCGCATCGACGACGATGCGACAGCACGGATCGCCATGCGCCACCTCACCGGCCTGGGCCACCGGCGGATCGGCTACATCGGCGGGTCGCTCGATGACCAGCTGGACTTCGCGGCCCCGTTGGACCGGTTGCAGGGCTACCGCCGCGCCATGGCTGAGGCCGGCCTCGATGTCGCACGGTCGTGGGAAGTGGTCGGCGACTTCACGGTGCGCGGCGGACTGGCAGCGATGCGGCTGCTGCTGGAGACGGACCCCCGCCCGACAGCCGTCTTCGCGGCGTCCGACGAGATGGCCGTGGGTGCCGTTCACGCGGCGCGCGAGGTGGGGCTGCGCGTTCCCGAGGACGTGTCGGTCATCGGGATCGACGACCACGAGATGTCGGAGTTCTTCGAGCTGTCCACGGTCGCCCAGCCGGTTCGTGAGCAGGGACGCCTGGCGGCGAGGCTGCTGCTCGACGCCTTGGGCGCCGATCCGGACGGTCCGGCGGTGCCCCCGTGCGAGCTGACGGTGCCGACGCGGCTCATCGTCCGGCGTACGACCGGTCCTGTGCACGTCCCGGCGTAGGTTCGCCTCGTGGACCCCGCCCCCCCGGCTGTCGTTGCCGTCGCCGGCGAGGCGATCACCGACCTCGTGCCAGCGGGTGCGGACGGCCTGTTCCGCGCCGCCCCAGGTGGCAGCCCGGCCAACGTCGCGATCGGCCTGGCGCGGCTAGACGTCCCGACCCGCATGCTGGCCCGACTGTCGTCCGACGTCCTCGGCCGGAGGCTGCGGCATCACCTCGACAGCAACGGCGTCGACCTCTCGCACGCCGTTGCCGCCGCTGAGCCGTCGTCGCTCGCCATCGTGGCTCTGCAGCCGGACGGCTCGGCCGACTACGACTTCCGGGTGGACGGGACGGCGGACTGGCAGTGGACCGACGACGAGCTGGCCGGCGTGCTCGCCGACGTTGCCGCCCTGCACGTCGGCTCGCTCGGCCTCACCACCCCTCCCGGTGGAGCGGCGCTGCGCCGGCTCGCCGGCCGGGCACGAGAGGCGGCGACGGTGTCGTTCGACCCCAACGTGCGCCCGGTGCTGATGGGGTCGCCGGAGCAGGTCATGAACGTCATGGACGAGGTGCTCGCGGTGGCCGACGTGGTGAAGGTCAGCGCCGACGACCTCGCCTGGCTCGCTCCTGGGCGCGGGACGGTCGACGTGGCGGCCGAGTGGTTGGCGCGCGGTCCGGCTCTGGTCGTCGTCACGCGAGGCGGTGACGGGGCGGTGGCGGTCGGGCGTACGAGCGGTGAGGTCGCCCGCCCCGGCGATCGGGTCGACGTTGCCGACACCGTCGGTGCTGGTGACTCGTTCATGAGTGCGCTGCTCGCCGGCCTGCACTCCCGCGACCTGCTCGGCGCGGCGGCCCGCGACGCGTTGGCCGGGCTGGGGCCGACAGCGGTCGACGGACTGCTGGAGGAGGCCGTCACGGCGTCGGCGATCACCTGCTCGAGGGTCGGGGCGGACCCTCCATCTGCGGCGGAGCTCGCGGCGCGTCTCCATGCCTGACATCACGACGGCCCTCTTGCTCGACTGGGTCGACGCCTACGAGCGGGCCTGGCGCGAGCGTGCCGCTGAAGCGCTGGACGCGCTGTTCACGGCTGACGCGACGTACCTCACCGAGCCGTTCGCCACGCCGATGACCGGCCTGGACGCCATCAAGGCGTTCTGGCTGGACGAGACCGAGCCCGGCGAGGCCTTCAGCATGACCAGCGACGTCGTTGCATGTTCGGGACGCACCGGAGTGGTCCGCGTGCTGGTGCGCTACGCCGACCCGCACGACCGGGAGTACCTCGACCTGTGGGTGGCGACCTTCGCCGACGACGGGCGGGTCTCGCAGTTCGAGGAGTGGCCGTTCTGGCCGACCCACGGACGGTCTCCGCTGCGCCCGGCCGCGCAGGTGCTCCACGCCTCGGAGGTGACTGCCGCGCCCTACGGCGAGTGGGTGCGGTCGTGGGCGCTCAGCTCCGGGGTCTACCGGCTGGCTGCCGGGTCCGCTGACGGGCAGTCTCCGCACGACGAGGACGAGGTCTACGTCGTCACGGCAGGTGTGGCCGACCTCGAGGTCGACGGTATGCGGACGCCCGTGCGCGCCGGGTCGGTGGCCTACGTGCCGCGCCGGGTGCCGCACCGGTTCGTCGACATCACCGAGGACCTGGAGGTCGCCGTCGTCTTCGCGCCTCCGGAGGAGACGACGTAGGGCTAGTCCGATCGGGCTATTCAGGAACAGCTTTACGACGGATGTCTGGATCCAGCTGTTCTGAGAGCATCGCGGGGCTTTTCTCACCTTTTCCTTCGGCGCCTCAACTGGCTCCGCTGCGGTTTCCGAAACGGAGTGCAATGCGATTCCGAATGCGTGGTGTAGCGGTCGCCCTGGGCGTCGGCTCCCTTGTTGTCGGTGGTCTTCTCGGTGTCGCCCCGGCATCCGCCGCGGCGTCAGCCGTGGTCTCGTCCTCCTCCGACTGGGCTGAGGGGAGCTACCGGTACTTCGCTGGGACGGTCCTGAACAACGGCGACGTCCCTCTGGACTCCATCAAGGTCCGGCTGAACCTGTACAACTCGTCGAACGTGCTGGTCGGCACGGACTACACATACGTGCAGAACGACGTGGTCTCTCCTGGCGCGGAAGGTGGCTACCAGACGATCACGACGATGCCGCCCGGTTACGACCACGCGACGGCGACCATTGAGGCCGCGGAGCGATATTCGTCGCGAGTGGCCAATCGCAACTTCACCGTCACCGTGACGAACACCTACAGCGACGGCTACGACACGCACTACGTCGGCAGCATCCGGAACGACAACACCAGCAGCATCAACTGGGTTGAGGTACGGATGCATTTCCGCAACAGCGGCGGTGGCGTCGTTGGGGTCGAGTTCGACTACGCCGGGTACGGCTCGGACTACACGCTCGCGCCAGGCGAGAGCGCCTCATTCGACATCTACCGCCCGAACGACTGGCCAGCAGCCAACTCCTATGAAATCTATGGCGATGCGTCGATCACCCCGGCGAGCCCACCTGCTCCAGCCCCATCACCGACCCCTACAGCCAGCACCTCGTCGACGGCTCCGCCGCCGCCGACCGCGCCTCCGGCAGCGGTAACTCCCACGCTGGCCGCTGGACTCACCAGGTCGGCGACCCCGGCCAACGGCTATGTCGCGCTCCGTGGGTCTGTCTCGCCGTTCCGGGGAACCACACTGTCGCTGCAGAAGCTGGTCGGCTCCACGTGGAGCACCACGAGCAGCAGGACCATTGCCACGTCGGCCTCTGACGGGGTCTTCGAGTTCCCCGTTCGGACGTCGATCAGTGGGATCTCTCAGTACCGAGTCTCTGCCTCCGGACCCGGTCTCACATCGACTGCATCAGCTCCGGCGTCGCTTGCGGTCTATCGGCTCGCCATCACGTCGGTTCGGCCAACCGGCGCCGAGCGGGTTACCCTCGCCAACCGCGGCAAGGTCCCCGTCGCTCTCCGTAACTGGGTTCTGCGGGATGCCTCAGGCAAGAAGCTCCGGCTGCCACAAAGGACGCTGAAGGTCGGCAAGTCCCTCGCGGTCTACACGGGAGCCGGCAAGTCGACGGCTGCACTGCTCTACCTGGGTCGACGCATCGACGTGTGGTCGAGGCACGACATCGCTCGTCTCGTCAACTCCAGCGCCGTGGTCGTGTCCAAGCTGAAGTACTGAACGCTCGCGTCGCCGGAGTGGAGCCGGAGGTCGGGTTCGAACCGACGACCTACCGCTTACAAGGCGGTTGCGCTACCACTGCGCCACTCCGGCAACGAGGGGCTTGCGCCAACCTCACCTACCCTATCGACCGCAGAGTCTAGGCCAGTCCGGCGCGCCGTCGCTGACGTCCAGATGCCCATGATCGGAGAGATGCCGGGACTTCTAGACCTCGCTTCGTCTCCGATCATGAAACGGTCCCGCGGGCCACGCCATGATGGGCCGCGAGTCGGGGGGCGACAGGGTGCTGGAGGCTGCCATGGGCGATCCGCGCGGCGTCGTCGTCGGCCTGGACAACGGCGGGACGAGCAACAACGCGAGCGTCCTCGACCTCTCCGGCCGGTTCCTCGTCGACCGCCTCGTCGAGACCCCGAGTCGCGTCACCGAAGGCCCGGCCGTCGCGGTCCCGGCCATGGTCGACGCGTTCCATGCGGTGCTCCAGGCGACCGGCGTCCCGCTATCGGCGGTGCGGGCAGTGGGCCTGGACACACCGGGGCCGGCCAGCGCCGACGGCCGCATCTCCTCACTCGGGTCGACGAACTTCCAGCACCCGGCGTGGCGTGACTTCGACGTGCGGGCGGCCCTCGAGGCAGCGCTCGGGCTTCCGGTGGTCTACAACAACGACGGCAATGCGGCGGCCCTCTATGCCCATCACGTGCACTTCGGGGACCGGTCCACGGAGAACGCGTCGGTGTCGGCGATCGTCGGGACCGGCCTCGGCGGCGGCGTGGTCGAGCACGGGAGGGTCGTGCGCGGGGCCGCCGGTATGGCCGGTGAGCTAGGCCACATCCCCATCTCCATGGCCGGTCTGCTAGAGGAGGGCCAGCCGGTGCCGCGATGCAACTGCGGGAACTCCGGCGACGCGGAGAGCCTGGCCTCGTTGACCGGCATCGCGGCGAACCTGCTGCCCTACTGGCTGACGCGGTTCGACGGCCACCCGCTCGGCGGGGTCGACGCACCGGGTGACGCCGCCCGGCAGGTCCGCTCGTACGGCGAGAAGGGCGACCCGCTCGCTCGCAGCATCTTCACCCAGCAGGCGAAGGCACTCGGCCGCCTGTTCACCATCGCGGCCAACTTCACCGATCCGGCCGCCTACTTCGTCGGCGGCGGCGTGGTCGAGTCCGCTGCGCCCTTCCGCGAGTGGTTCCTGGCGACGGTCCGGGGGCACACCGCGCTGCGGGCCGAGCAGTCGCGGGTCGCCCGCTTCGCGCTCATCCCCGACCTCGACATGGCCGGCGCCCGTGGGTCCGCCCTGGCCGCCCTGGACCTGTTGCTGGCCTGATTGCACCGGCAGTTGAGGACACCTGACGTCGAACGAGCGCCGAAACTGCACCATTGGAGTGCCACGGAGCCAGGACCGCGCGCTCGCGACTTCTCCAATGATGGAAATCCCGGCCAGTAATCGACCTGGCGGCGGCAAATGCGGTCGCTCGACCGCTTTGACTGCCCCGTGGTCTCAGATCGGCCCGACACAGCCCCTGCCGCGACCACCGGAGAATCAAAGCTGGGCGAGTGCAGATCACGAAAGATCGAGGCTAACCCTCCCGGCGGTGGACGCTGACCGCGTACCCGCCGCCGTCGTACGGCTCGCGGTCCCACGTGGCGAAGCGTCGTAAGAGGGTCAGGCCGGCGTCCCGGCACCATGCGTCGTAGTCGGCCAGGTCGATCCGGCCGGCGGACGGGGGAAGGTGCCCGCCGTCCAGCCCGAAGCCAGCGACGAGCCGCCCGTCGGTGCCGACGTGGGCGGCGAGCCGGCCGACCACCGCCGCCTCCGTCCCCTCAGCGACGAGCGGGACCACGTTGCCGGCGGCCAGCACGAGGTCGAAGCGGCGTCCGAGGTCGAACGTCGCGAGGTCGCCCTGCAGCCAGGTCAGCAGCGGTGCCCGCTGGCGGGCGACGTCGAGCATCGACGCGTCCAGGTCGACGCCCACGCAGTGGAAACCGCGTTCCGCCAGCCGGATCGCCACCCGACCCGTCCCGCACCCGGCATCGAGCACCGTGGCACCGGCGACCAGCAGGTTCTCGCAGAACGTCGCCTCGCCGTGCACGTCGGCACCGGACGCGGCCAGGGCGTCGAAGCGCGCGGCGAACGCCTCGCCCTCCCCGCCGGCTGCGCTGCTCCACCTGGTCACGCCGCCGATCCTGCCAGCGCGAGAATGGCCGCGTGCCGGATCTGTCGTCGACGCTGCTGCGGGCGGAGTTCGCGCGACGGCTGTCGACGATGTACGGCGGGGAGGTGCCGGCCTACACGACCCTCGTCGAGGTGGCCCATGAGGTGAACCAAGAGGTGCTGGCCAGCCGGGGGACCGAGGCGGAGCGGCTGGGCAGCATCGAGCGGGTGACAGCCGAGCGGCACGGCGCGATCAGGGTCGGCACCCCTGACGAACTGCGCCAGGTCGGACAGGTGTTCGCGGCGATGGGCATGCATGCGGTCGGCTTCTACGACCTGCGTGACGCGGGCGCCGCGGCAGTGCCGGTCGTGTCGACCGCGTTCCGGCCGGTGGCGCCGGACGAGCTGGCCGCCAACCCCTTCCGGGTCTTCGTGTCCGTGCTGGTCGCCGACGACCGCAGGTTCTTCGACGAGGCGCTGGAGTCCGATGTCGATGCCTTCCTGCGGAACCGGTCGCTGTTCCCGCCGGAGCTGCTGACGCTCGCTCGTCGGGCCGAGGTCGGCGGTGGGCTCGACTCGGTCGCGGCCGAGCGGTTCCTGGGCCTTGCCGTGGCGTCGTTCGCGCTGTCGCCCGAGCCGATCGACCGTGCCTGGTACGAGCGGCTGGAACGGGTGTCGGGGGTTGCGGCGGACATCGCCGGCGTGACGTCCACGCACGTCAACCACCTGACACCGCGGGTGCTCGACATCGACCTGCTCTACACGCGCATGCAGGACCGCGGCGTCGAGATGATCGACGAGATCCAGGGGCCGCCCCGGCGCGACGGACCGGCGGTCCTGCTGCGGCAGACGTCCTTCCGGGCGCTGGCCGAACCACGTACCTTCCGCTCCGCCGACGGCAGCGTCGGGCCGGGCACGCTCCGGGTCCGCTTCGGAGAGGTGGAGGCCCGCGGCGTCGCCCTCACGCCGCAGGGACGCGACCGCTACGACGCCTCGGGCATCGACGCGCTGCCACGCTCCGAGCGTGACCTCGCGGTCGGGGACCTGGCCTACTACACGGTGTCGGCCATCGCCGACCGTCCCCGCGACGGCCGGGCCCCGTCCCGCGACGTCGCGTCGCTGGTGGACCACGGCTGGGTGCGGCTCGATCCGGTCGTCTATGAGGACTTCCTGCCCAGGTCGGCGGCGGGGATCTTCCGGTCCAACCTGGCCCGCGACGACGCGAGCGACCGCACACAGGCCGCCGTCGCCCGGGACGCGGGCTGGCTCGCCCACGCGCTCGACCGGCCGGTGCACGACCTGTTCGGCCTGTACGCCGCGCAGCGCGAGGCGGCCTGGACCGCTGCGCTGCGTACCCTCGGCCTCGTGGAAGGACCCGCCCGATGACCACCCTCCCGACCACCGACGACCTGCGCGACCTGGCCCGCCGCAGCCTCGACGCCTGCGGCGTCGACCCGGCGCTCCTGGCTGGCGATCAGACGTCGCGGTCTCCGGTGACCGGCGAAGACCTCCTCGCGGTCTCGTGGGCGGCGCCCGCCGAGGCCGACCGGGCCGTCGAGGTGGCCCACGAGGCGTTCGGGGTGTGGCGCAGCACGCCGGCACCGGTTCGCGGGGCACTGGTCAAGCGCCTCGGCGAGCTGCTCGCGGAGCACAAGGAGCCGCTGGCGAACCTGGTGACCCTGGAGGTCGGCAAGGTCCGTTCCGAGGCCCGCGGCGAGGTCCGGGAGATGATCGACATCTGCGACTTCGCCGTCGGTCTCTCACGGCAGCTCTACGGCCGGACCATGCCCTCGGAGCGGCCCGGGCACCGGCTGATGGAGACCTGGCACCCGCTCGGCGTCGTCGGGGTGGTCACCGCGTTCAACTTCCCGGTGGCGGTGTGGTCGTGGAACGCCGCGGTCGCCCTGGTCTGTGGCGACACCGTGGTGTGGAAGCCGTCGGAGATGACGCCGTTGACGGCCCTCGCCTGCGCCGCGCTTCTCGACCGGGCCGCGGCCGACACCGGCGCGCCCAAGGGGCTCAACCAGGTACTGCTGGGTGACGCGGGCGTGGCCGGCCGGCTCGTTGACCACCCGGGCGTACCGCTGGTCAGCGCCACCGGATCGGTGCGAATGGGCCGCGAGGTCGCGCAGCGGGTGGCGGCGCGCCTCGGCCAGTCGCTGCTGGAGCTCGGCGGCAACAATGCCGCCGTGGTCGCACCGTCCGCCGACCTCGACCTGGCGACCCGCGGCGTCGTCTTCGCGGCTGCGGGAACGGCCGGGCAGCGGTGCACGACGATGCGTCGGATCATCGCGCACGAGTCCGTCGTCGACGACCTGCTCGACCGGGTCGTGGGTGCGTACCACCGGTTGCCCGTCGGCGACCCGTTCCAGGCGTCGACGCTCGTGGGTCCGCTCGTTCACGACCGGGCGTACGCCGGGCTGGTGCAGGCCCTGGACGACGTCCGGGCCGACGGCGGCGACGTGCTCGTCGGCGGCTCCCGCCGCTTGGAGGAGCAAGCTCCGAGCGCCTACTACGTCGAGCCCGCGCTGACTCGCATGCCGGCGCAGACCGACGTCGTACGGCGGGAGACCTTCGCGCCGTTGCTGCACGTCCTGACGTACGCGGACATGGACGAGGCGATCGCGCTGCACAACGCGGTCCCGCAGGGCCTCTCGTCGAGCATCTTCACCAGTGACCAGGCGGAGGCCGAGCGTTTCCTCGCGGCAGACGGCTCCGACTGCGGGATCGTGAACGTGAACATCGGCACGTCAGGCGCCGAGATCGGCGGTGCCTTCGGTGGACAGAAGGAGACCGGTGGCGGACGCGAGTCGGGCTCGGACTCGTGGAAGGCCTACATGCGCCGGGCGACCAACACCGTCAACTACAGCGGCGAGCTGCCGCTGGCGCAGGGCGTCGACTTCACCGTCTGACCCTCGTCACGCCTCGTCCTCGAGCGGCACCAGGCTGCCGTCGATCATGCGGCTCCGGCCGCGCAGCTCTGCGACGGCGGTCCCGTCCACGCGGCGCACCGACACGTCGTAGATGCCGCTGCGACCTGACCGCACCCGCTCATACGCCTCGGCGACCAGCTCGTCGCCCACGCGTGCCGGGGACAGGTAGGAGATGTCGCACCCCGACGCCACCGTTCGCCGCCCGTAGCTGTTGCACGCCACGGCGAACGTCGTGTCGGCCAGCAGGAACACGTAGGCCCCGTGGGCGATGCCGTGCCCGTTGGTCATCGCGGCGGTAACGGTCATCGTGGCCGCGGCGCGCCCCGGTCCCACGTCGCGCAGCTCGACCCCCGCGGCGCGCGAGGCGGCGTCGGAGTCGAGCATCGCGTGCGCGCTGCGACGCGCGAGGTCGTCCGGG
>JBOGDX010000051.1:0-10673 GCA_050743225.1 Actinomycetes bacterium
CGGCGGCATCGAGTCGTTCGTGTTGGCCATGGTGACGCGCATGCCGCCGGACTCGGTTGTCGTGCACACCGCACGGCAAGCTGGAGACGCGGCGTTCGACGCTGGCCTGGACTTCCCGGTCATCCGCGACCCGTCGCGGCTGATGGTGCCCACGCCGTCGATCACCGCGCGGTCGGTGAAGATCGCCCGCGAGATGGGCTGCGAGTCGGTGTGGTTCGGGGCCGCGGCGCCGTTGGGGTTGATGGCACCAGCTCTGCGCCGACGGGCCGGAGTGCGGCGTACGGTGGCCACGACGCACGGGCACGAGGTCTGGTGGGCCCGGACCCCGGGGACCAGTCGACTGCTGCGGCGGATCGGCGAGACCAACGACGTGCTGACCTACCTTGGCTCGTACACCCGCAGGCAGATCGCGCGAGCGCTGAGTCCGGCGGCTGCTGCGCGGATGGTGCAGCTGACTCCCGGCGTCGACGTGGACGTGTTCCACCCTGGCGTCGACGGCGGACCGGTGCGCGAGCAGTACGGGCTGGGGGAGCGGCCGGTCATCGTGTGCGTCTCCCGGCTTGTGGAGCGCAAGGGCCAGGACATGCTGATCCGTGCGCTACCGCTGGTGCAGCGCCGGGTGCCGGACGCGGCGGTGCTGCTCGTGGGCGACGGTCCGATGCGCTCGTCGCTCTTGTCGCTGGCGACCTCGCTGGGTGTGGCCGGGGACGTCGTCTTCGCCGGATCGCACCCGTGGGCCGAGCTGCCGCCGTTCTTCGCTGCCGGCGATGTGTTCTGCATGCCAACCCGGACGAGAAAGGCCGGCTTCGAGGTCGAAGGGCTTGGGATCGTATACCTGGAGGCGTCCGCGATGGGGCTGCCGGTGGTTGCCGGGTCATCAGGAGGGGCGCCGGACACGGTCCTGGAAGGCGAGACGGGGTACGTCGTGGACGGGCGCTCGCCGGACGCTATCGCCGCGAGGCTGTCCGAGCTGCTCGCCGATCGTCGCGCTGCCCGCCACATCGGCGCCGTTGGAAGACGGTGGGTGGAATCGTCTTGGACCTGGACTCAAAGGACGAGTCACTTGCGCACGCACTTGTCCACAACTCGAGCCGGAGCATGAGGGCAGCCGCACATAGGACGGAACTGTGCTCCTTACCACCTCAGTAGCGGATGTTGTGTTGTCGGTGGCCTCGGACACCATCTGTGTCCGCGGCCATGTAAAAGTCCCCACTGGTGGCCAGTTAGAAGTCCCCACCTCTCGTTCGTCGTGTCGCCGGGAGCTTTGAGCCCTGCGCGGTGACGGTGGCGGTGCCAACCAGTCCACCGGTCACCGCGCAGGGAGCTCCATTGAAGAACGAGAGGGAGAAGTTGGACGTGATCGCCGCCTATCAGCGGGTGGGCAGCTATCGGGGTGCCGCCGAGCTGTGCGGCACGACGCACAAGACGGTGAAGCGGATCGTGTCCGCGGCGCTGGCCGGCGAGGTGCCGGCGCCGCGGCCGATCCGGGACCGCAACTTCGACATGGTCGTCGATCTGGTCCGGGGCAAGATCGCGAAAAGCCAGGGCCGGATCTCGGCGAAACGGTTGCTGCCGATGGCGGTGGCGGCTGGCTATGCCGGGTCGGCGCGCAACTTGCGCCGGGTGGTCGCGGCGGAGAAACGCCGCTGGCGGCAAGGGCACCATCGTGGACGGCGTCCGGGCGTCTGGGCGCCGGGCGAGACGCTGATCATCGACTGGGGCGTGCAGAACGGGCTCGTGTTCTGCGCGGTGCTGGCCTGGTCACGATTTCGGTTCGTGCGCTTCGCCCGGGACGAGAAGGCGAGCACCACGCTGGCGCTGCTGGCCGAGTGCTTCGAGGTCCTCGGCGGCGTCCCGAAGACCGTGCTCGCGTACCGGATGGGCTGCCTGGAGGCGGGGGTGGTCGCCAACGTCGTTGTCCCGACCGCGGACTACGTGCGCTTCGCCACCCACTACGGCTTCCGCCCCGACTTCTGCGAGGCCAACGATCCGGAGAGCAAGGGGATGGTGGAGAACCTGGTCGGCTATGCCAAGCGCGACCTGGTGGTCCCGCTCCAGCTCCTCGGCGAGGTCAGCGACCTTGACACGGTCAACGCTGCGGCCACGGCTGCAGCCACCATGGCGGCAACCGAAGGCAGCCGGAGCCAAGTGGTGTCTACCGAAATGGCTGCCCATGGCTTGATCGCGAAGTAGTACGCCGCATGAACCATGTCCCCGACCCGGAGGGTCGCGAAGAAGCGGTCCCAAGAGACATCGAGGATCACCGCGGTGATCTCTCGTCCACCCACGCCGCGGGTGTGGAAATCCAGCTCAGATAGATCGTGAGTGCGTACAGGCGAGGCCCATCTCTCGCCGGGCGACGCGGACTGATCTCGTTCCAAGGCCGTGTTCCCGGGGGGAGGTGTGGGTCGCTGGCCCGTCGGCACGCAGGGAGCTCATCGACTGGTTGCGTCGACCGTGTAGATGCTGACCATGTCTGGGACACGTTGGTCAGTTGGGGAGTCAACGAGCTGCTGCGAGGACTCGCGCTGCTTGCGGCGCTGTTCCATGGCGTTCCAGCCGGAGTGCACGGCTGCGGCGCATGCCCAGCCGGCGAGGATGTCGAAGAGATAGTGCTCCCCGCCATAAACAAGGACGAAGGCCATGGCGAGGGTGTAGGCGGCGAGGAGGACCCGCAGCCATGTGGCGCGATGCCAAAGAAATAGGAGTAGCACCATGGGCAGGGCGGCATGCATGCTCGGGACGGCCGCCACGGGGTTGGCGAGAGAGATCCGCCCATCGCCCTCGCCCAGGATGGCGCTCGCCTGGTCGGACGCCACTCCCATCAGCGAGGCGACTATCCGGGTCATCTCCGGAAGATGTCCCTGCTCCGCAGCCATCCAGGGAGGGACGCTTGGATAGGCGGCAAAGAACACAAGCGCCACAAGCCACGTACCGACGACCCGTCGCCGGAAGGCAAGAAAGCCCTCGCGCGCGCGGATCCAGAGAATCGCACAGACCGCCAAGGTCACTACGAAGTGACTGAGGTACAAGGCGAAGAACACGTCGTCGTACCAGGTCGCAGTCCCAGTCCACAGCCAGTCTTGGAGCAGATCTGTCGGACCTTGGCCTCCGAAGATGGCCTGGTCGAAGCTGAGGTGCGGGTCGACGTGCTCCCTGATACCGAGGTTGTCCACGAGGCCGTGGGCGATGTCGTATCCCACAAGAAGCACATACAACGGGCACCAGTCGAGCAGCATGCTCTTGGCCCAGCCCAACGGGTTGCCCACGCTGGCAACGAGCATGGCTAGGGAAAGCCACAGCAGGACATCCCTCAATGAAAGGGGCGGGCCTTGAACCTCGACCCAGAGCCCTAGACCTACCAGCCACAGCAGAGCCAAGAACCATCGAAGTCGTCGCAAACCGATGCGTCGGGTCTCGGTTGTGACCGGAGCGTCGCGGAAGTCACGCCAGAGGCCAACCGCACGCGCCGGCACGAACGGCTCAGCAGGCGGCGGCGGCGTTCGTGTCATGAGCCTTCCGCGTTGTCTCCAGGACGCTGCAGCTGTCGGAATAGGTGCCGTCGACCACTCCGCCCAGCCCGACTGCGGCGGCGACTACGGTCGCTGCAATCGCGAAGACGATCAGCCCGTACTCGACTGTCGATGCGCCGTGGTCGTCGCGGAGAATCTGCCTGACCACGGGCGCATCCTTCCGACTTAGACCTGCGCGCGCTCTAAGAGTCAGCGTCACTCAGTGCAGGTTGCCGTGATCGTGTCCGGTCCGGTGGCCTTGGACTTGATCTCGTCGCAGGTGTCCTTGAAGACCTCTTTGACCAGGCCACCGAGCGAGAAGACGATGATCACGACGAGCGCCGCGATAGCTGCGACGAGAAGGCCGTATTCGACGGCCGAGGCGCCCTCGTCGTTGCGACGAGTCACCCTTCGAATTGTGGCGAGCATCTGCTGGACCTCCGGGAAACAGGCGTTCGGGGCACTGCTGGACCCCCCTCGAGCCCAGCTGACGCGTACAGAATGGCCGACCATCACCGTCCATGTGCATCGCACGCGCGGTCACGTTTGTCTCAGCCGTTCGGTGGATGCCCCATTTGGCCTAATAGCTGGTGTCGGCTGGGTTGGCGATCAGGCCCAGCCGCATGGCCGTCATCAGCGCCTGCGCGCGGTTTCCGGCACCGAGCTTCTCGTAGACCTTCGAGATGTGGGTCTTCGTGGTCGACTCGCTGATGTAGAGCTGCTTCGAGATAGCGGCCACGCCAAGCCCGTCGGCGAGCAGGCCGAGCACCTCGCGCTCCCGCGGGCTCAACTGAGGCCCGCTTGGGGAGAGCCGGCGCTGCATGGCCCCGGCCAGGTCGTTCGCCGTGAACGCTCGAGGAGAGACCGCCGCGTGGCGGGCCGCCGAGATGACATCATCCGCCGGCGAGTCCTTGGGCACGAACGCGGAGGCGCCGGCCTCTAGAGCGCCGAACAGCTGGTCGTCACCGGCATACATCGTCAACACGACGATTCCCATCGTCGGATACTGCGAGCGCACCTTGCGGGCCGCGTCCAGACCACTGCCGTCGGGAAGACGCACATCGAAGATCACCACATCGGGGGTCGTCGCGCCGATCACGTCGAGCGCGGCGGCGACGGACCCTGCCTCGCCGACGACCGAGAAGTCCTCCGCGCGCTCGAATGCACGACGCAGGCCCTGGCGGATCAACTCGTGGTCGTCCACCAGCACCACCGTGGTAGTCACAATGACACCCTAACGGGGCACACCGACGCGGCCCAGCGTCACTTCAACAGTCGTTCCGCCGTCCTCGCGGTTCCGCACGGAGAGATCGGCTCCGATCCGCCCGGCGCGCTCGCGCATCACCTCCAACCCGAAGCTGTCCACTCGGGGGAGACCGAGGCCCGCCCCGTCGTCCTCGACGCGCAGCAGCGCGGTGGGAGGGTCGACCTGGCAGGTGACCCAGAGGTTGGACGCGTTGGCGTGCTTGCGAGCGTTTGTCACGGCTTCTTGTGTGATCCGCAGCAGTTCTGTCTCGGCATCGATCGGGAGTCGCACGGGGCTCTCGTCGAGCACGAGGTGGACCGTGAGGTTGGACCCTGCGCCCACCTGACGGACGTAGTCGGAGATCGCGGTGCCGAGCCCGACCGTCGATTGGACCTCGCTGCGCAGGTCGAAGATCGAATGTCGCAGTTCGCTGATCACCCGGGTCAACTCGCCACGCAACGCCTTGAGGTCATGTTCAAGATCCGGCAGGTAACGCGCCCGCGCGGCCAGGTCGTCCACGATGTAGCCGAGTGACGCCAGCTCCTGGGCGATCCCATCGTGGATCTCACGGGCGAGTCGCCTCCTCTCCTCCGCCGTCGCCAGTGTCCGAACCTCGCTGAAAAGCAAGGCGGTCTCTAGACGCAGCGACTGTTCTTCCAATAGCCGGTCGACGTCGTCGACATGCGATAGGTCGAACTGTTGTGAGGCCCGCTCCACGGCCACCAGCCCGAATGTCCGCAGTCCCACCCGGAGCGGTAGCACCGCGGAGTAGCCGGACCTTTCCACCGTGAACGTGGCGGAGGCGCGTACCGGCGCGCCGGACGCCCAGGCCTCGTCGAAGAGGGGGTGGTCAACGGACCAGTCAAGTCGATCCGTCCCGGCGAAGGCGATGGGGCTGAGCCGCCCTCCCGTCGAGCGGACGTAGACCGCACCAAGGTCGTAGGGCATCTCCGCCTGCAGCTGTTGGAGGAGGTGCTGGCCGAGCGACACGGGGTCGAGGCCTCCGGACAGCTGCCTCGCCACCAGCCGTAGCTGGGAGATCAGCCGGTAGGCCGACGCGTACGCGGCGTTCTCCGGCGGTGGCTCCCGGGCCAGCAGCCGGTGCACCCAGGCCCCGAGGAGCCCGACGGCGAGGGTGATAAGCGTCCACTGGCTGACCGCGGCCAAGTAGTCGGAGAGCGGCAACGACTCGTCGCCCAACAATCGACCACACAGCAGAACGCCACCAGAGAGTCCAACAGTCGTCACCGCGACTCTCGTCCCAGCGAGGAGTCCGGCACTCAACGCGGGTGCGATCAGGTAGGGCAGCAAGGCCTCGGGGAGCGGTTCGACTGCCAACATGGTCAGGCACGCAGCCACCCCCTCAAGCGGGGCGTGAAGGCGGCTGATCGCCGCCCAGGGCACCGACACCGAGGCGACGAAAGCGACCAGCGTCAGCAGGCCGACCCCGGCGCTGGCCTCAAGGGTCTGCGCGTTGACCAGGAGGAGCGCTGAAACTCCGACGAGCAGCACCGCCCGGACCGCGACGACGAGGCGCTCCTCGCGACGTGATGCAAGCAGTGCGATCTGCACACGCCGACGCTGCCATACGGGTGGGTTCTCCGCCAAAGGCCAGGCTCGGGCGTGTCGTTTCTGGTGCAATGAGTGTCGTGGACGAGCTCCAGCTGCTCAGTGACGTTCTGCGTCAGGCGGACGACAAGCTGCATGACGGCGTGAACGCCGCCGCGCGGGTCTGGCCGACGGGGTTCGACACGCTCGACACCTACCTCAGCGGGGGCCTGCGGTCCGGAGAGCTGACCCTCTTGGGCGGCCCGCAGGGCCTGGGCAAGACGACTTTCGCCTTGCAGATCATTCGTAACGCCGCAGCGGCCGGCGAAGCCGCCATCTATTTCTCCTATGAGCACGATTCGTCGACCTTGTTGGAGCGGCTGATCGCCATCGAGGCCGCGGAAGTGTCCGGCATCGAGGCGGTATCCCTGCGAAGGATCCGCGAGACCCTCGAGGCGAGTGACGGGCGGTCCGGCGGGCTCGAGGAGCGCCTGAGCAACACCGTCGGCGGCAGCGAGGCTGTGCGAGCGGTGCAGTCATATGCGCACCGGCTTCTGCTCCACCGGTCGAGCGGCACCGAGACGAGCATCTACACCATCCGCCACGTCATCGATCAGGCTCGTGTCACGACCGGTCGGCCGCCGATCGTGGTCGTGGACTACCTGCAGAAGGTCTTCGTGCCGGGTGGTTCGGAGATCGAGGAGGAGCGCGTCACGAAGATCGTCGAGGGCCTCAAGGACCTGGCACTCGAGATCGAGGTGCCCGTGCTCGCCGTCGTGGCCGCCGACAAGGAGGGCCTGGTCGCGGGTCGGCGACTGCGGGTTCACAACCTGCGCGGATCCTCGGCCCTCGCCTACGAGGCGGACATCGTTCTCATCATGAACGACAAGTACGACGTCGTGGCCCGCCACCATCTCGTCTACGACGTGGGCAACGCGGAGCGCTTCCGCAACTGGGCCGTACTCACGATCGAGAAGAACCGCTCGGGGCTGGACAAGATCGACCTCGAGTTTCGCAAGCGCTTTGAGCAGGGACGCTTCGAGACGGACGGGAACGCGGTCGCCGAACAGCTCGTCGACGAGCGGGTCTACGTCGAGTAGCTCATCGGGGCAGCTCGACCTCGTCACGAAACTCCCAGAGACTCCGCGCGAGGGAACGCGTGTCCACCGCCGCGGACAGCAGCGGCCCGGCCTCGGCTCCGAGCGTGGCAAGGATTGCGAGATCCTGCTCGTCAAACGGAGGGTCCTCGCGGCGGGCGAGTATCAGCAATGCCTCCACTTGGGGGACCGGTGCGGCCAGCAGGTGTCGCCAGCTGGCCAACGGAGCGCCTTGCAGCCGCTCTCGCGCGATGTCGCTCTCCTCGACGACGACGCCCTTGTGACCCGTGGCGATCTCCTGCACAAGCCATGAGTCGGCGTGGAGCTCGTATCGGTGCTCGAGCGCACGCAGTTCGACGCCGGCTGCTACGCGCCAGTCGCCGTCGTCGGGGACCAAGAGCGCGCCGGCGTCCGCCCTGGTGCGATCGACCGCATCGGTGATGACCACTTCGGCCGTCTCGGGTACGCCGTAGAGCAGGTGCACCGCGCGAGACAGGGTGCGCACAAGCTCGACGGGGTCGGCAGGGGGAGAGGCCGCCGCGGATTCAAGTTCGGCCGGTGGGGCATTCGCCGGTCCGCGGAGGCGGTCCATCTCGTCGAGCAAGCTTGCCCCGCCCGGTACCGGTAGCGACGCGGTCCGACGGGTACGCGGGACCGCCGTCAGCGGCGGTGGTGCGGGTCGCTCCCGCTCCCGCAACTGGTCGCCGTCGGATCGCTTCCTCCGGCGGTGTTTGGTCGCGGGTCGCGTTGGACTGATCGGTACTGCATCTGTCGGCCGAGGAATAGCACTCGCTAGCCCCGCCTCCGATCCTGCGCGTGCCTCTTGCGGGAGGTCCCGTTCGACCGCCGAACGCGCGATCTGTGCTCGAACCACGAAGGCGTCGAGCTCATCCACTTCGTCGCTCGGCGCCTCCAGCGCATCGCGATCGAGAGCGTCCAGAGCCTCGGCGGTGCGAAAGGCGACGTCCTGGCCTGTGACTTCCTCCTCGAGAGGGGTCAGGAACGGTGCCTCGGGTGCTGTCTCGGCGGTCGCCCGCTCACCGGCCAGCAGCTGTTCGAGGGCTGCGATCAGGACGGCTCGGTTGATGGGGAGCGGGACGACCTGCGCACCTGGCAGGTCGTTCATGTCTGGCTCGCTCCAGCCGGGTACGTCGCTAGAGACGAGCAGCACTGGCACGACTTTGCCGTGCGTGCGCAAGTTGTTCACAGCTGCCGCGGAGAGTTGCGGACTCTGGAGATCAAGTACCAGTGCGTCGGCGTCCTCGTCACCATCGATCCACGCACCGAAGGCCCGCGGACGCAGGTCAACGACGTCATGATCCGTTGCCGAAAAACCCATGGCCACAGCCGGGTTGCGTGAAACGACCAGCACGCGCGCCACCGTCAGAGCCGGCCGGAGAAAGAGTCGATGATGGTGATGGCGGCCGGGCCGAGGATGACCACGAAAAGCGACGGCAGGATGCAGAAGATCAGCGGGAAGAGGATTTTCACCGGCACCTTCTGTGCCAGCTCCTCGGCCCGTTGGCTGCGCTTGACCCGCATCTCGTGCGCCTGGACACGCAGAACCGATGCGATGGGGATTCCGAAGGAGTCGGCCTGCACCATAGCCGTGACGAAACCGTGCAGCTCAGGCAGGTCGGTCCGGTCGCCGAGGGCTCGCAGGGCATCCGGCCGGCCGAGCCCGATCTGCATCTCCTGGAGCACGCGGAAGAACTCTTCAGCGAGCGGCCCCGTCGTGTTGCGCGCTACCTGCGAGAGTGCAGCGTCGAACGCGAGGCCAGCCTCCACCGAGATGGTCAGCAGATCGAGGGCATCGGGCAGCTCCTTGCGCATCTGCTCGCGCCGGTTGTAGCCCATCTGGTACAAGATCAAGTTCGGCGTGAAGTAGCCCGTCGCGGTAGCCGCGATTGTCAGGCCCACGACCGTCAAGAGGGCTGCGCCGATCAGGGTGGGCACGGACACGCCGAGAAGGAAACCGACGATCAGCCCGAGCATCTTGAGGGCGATGACGCGGTCGACGTCCCAGCGCGGGGGGTTGCCGGCAAGCTCGAGCCGATGGCGGATCCGGGACATGTGGTCGCTGGGCGTGAAGCGCCGCCCTAGGAGCGTCAGCTTGGCGAGGCCCGGTGCCACAACTCGCTGGTTGAAGGGCTTGTTGAGCTCGCGCTGCATCGCAGCCGGTGCGGCGTTCAACGCCTGGACGGCCGCAAGCGACCGACCGACCTGCTGCTTCTCCGACGTGATGACACCAACAGTGGCCAGCGCCAACGCGATCGCGAGGAAGATGCCTGCGAGGCCCAGGGCAAGCATCAGGGTTTCGCTCACATCACACCTCCACCCTGACAGCCTTACGCATCCACAGAACGCCAACCGCAAGCAGCGTCAGACCGGTGCCGATGAGCAACCAACCGAGTGTGTTCGTGACCAGGGGTTCCAGGTAGCTCGGTTGGACCAGGGTGAGGTAGAGCGTGAACACGATGGGCAGCAGTCCCAGAATCCATGCCGAGAGCCGGCCTTCGGCCGAGAGGACCTGGACCTGGCGCCGTAGCCGTTCACGTTCGCGCAGTGTGCCGGACACGGTCGTGAGGAGCTCAGCCAGGTTCCCGCCCACCTCGCGCTGGATGCGGATGGCCATGACAACCCAGGCGAAGTCCTTGCTCTTCATCCGCTCGGCGATGCCGTCCATGGCGTCCTCGATCGGAACACCGAGTCGGGCCTCGACGAGGGCACGGTTGAACTCTGCGGTCATTGGCTGCCCGCCCTCACGGACCACCGTGTCCATGGCCTGAGGCATGGAGTAGCCGGCAGACAGACTGCCCGCAATGAGCTGCAGCGTGTCCGGCATCTGCGCCAGGAATGCCGATGTTCTACGAGTCTCCTTGATGGCGAGATAGGCGTACGGGAAGCCGAGACCGGCGGCGAGCCCCAGGACGGTGGGGAGGATCGCACCACCCGACAGGAGCAGGGCGAGCATCGCCGCTGCGACGGTCACGCCGATGTGGATGAGCATCCACTCGGCCACGCGTAGTGGCACGCCGGCCGCCTCGAGGCGCAGCGCGAGGTTGCTCTCGAAGTCTCGCTTGGTGACGAACTTGCCGGCCAGTTCTACGGCCGACCGGGCCACCTGGCTGCTGCCCAGCGCGGTAGTCGTCTCTTCCTGCCTTACCGGGGCCCTGCCTGTGAGGGTATAGATGGACAATCGGCGCCGGACCCGGCCTTGCTTCTCGTCCCGCTTGACGCTGCTAAGAGCGAGGTAGAGCAGTGCGACAA
>JBOGDX010000052.1:0-10540 GCA_050743225.1 Actinomycetes bacterium
CTGCGCGCTCCGCCTACGCTCGTCCCTCGCTCCGGACGTCGCCGCGCCAACCAACCGCGCGCTCCGCCTACGCTCGTCCCTCGCTCCGGACGTCGCCGCGCCAACCAACCGCGCGCTCCGCCTACGCTCGTCCCTCGCTCCGGACGTCGCCGCGCCATCAACCACACCTCGCCGTACTCGAGTGGTAGTTCGGCGTGTAGGTGACCGTGTTGGACAGGATCACGCGACCGGTGAAGTCGCAGAGGTAGAAGTTGAACCAGGAGCCGTAAGTCGCGGTGCGGGTGATCGTGTTGAGCTTGTCCGGCATCCGCTGCAGCACACCCTCGACGACCTCCTTGTTGTCGTCGAGGTTCTTCGTCACCTCGCCGAGCTCGCGGACGTCCTCGCGGATGGCGGGGCGGGTGTCCTTGACCAGTCCGGCCGTCGACTCGGCAAGTCCGGCGATGTTGGTCAGCGAGGCGCCGATGGCCTCCCTGTCCTCCGCCAGACCGCTGACGAAGCGCTGCAGCTCGACGAGCAGAGTGGAGAGCTGGCGGTCGCGCTCGTCGACCGTCTCCAGCACTGCGTTGAGGTTGTCGATGGTGCGCCCGATGACCTCGTCGCGGTCGGCAAGGGTGGCCGTCAGAGAGCCGGTGTGGGCAAGCAGTGAGTTGACGGTGCCCGCCTCGCCCTGCAGGGTCTTGATGATCTCCATGGCGAAGGCGTTGACGTCCTCGGGGTTGAGCGCCGCGAACAAGGGCTTGAAACCGTTGAACAGCACGGTCAGGTCCAGCGCCGACTGGGTCTGGCGCAACGGGATCGTGCCGTTCTCGCTCAGCGGCCGACCGTCGCCGGCGCCCTCGGACAGCGCGACGTACCGCTGCCCGACGAGGTTGCGGTAGCGGATGAGCGCCTTCGAGCTCGACGCGACCTGCCGGTCGTCGTCGACGGCGAACGTCACCCGGGCTAGGGCGGTGTCGTTGCCTCCCGCCTCACCCGCCCCCGCGACCTCGATCTGCTCAACCTCTCCGACCCGCACGCCGGCGATGCGGACGTCGTCGCCGGGCAGCAGGCCGGTGGCATCGGCGAACATCGCGCGGTAGCTGGTGGTGCCGCCGAGCCGGATGTTGCCGATGGTCGCTGCGAGCACGCCGGTGGCCAGCACCGTGACGATGATGAACACGATCAGCTTGATCAGCGACGGGAGGGTCTTCACGACTGCCGCACCGCCGTCCCGCGGGCCATGGGTCCGAACAGCAGCGTGGCCAGGTCAGGCACCTCGCTCGCCGTCACTCCCATCTGTGGGGCGACAAGTGCGTCGACGACCGACTGCTCCTCCGCGCTGCCGCTCCGACCGCTGCTGGGGTCGACGAGGAACCCGGGGGCGATGCCGTTGCTCGAGGTCTTCTGGGTCCCGTCCGAGAACGACACGCCCGGCCAGGGCCGCGGCGGGTTGGGCAGCCCGTAGCACTCCGGCCCGCGGGTCTCGCCCCAGCGCGGCTCCTCGCCGGGCTGGTAGCCCGGACGGGAGCGGACGACCTCGAGGGTGATGTGCAACTCCCCGCCCGCGAAGGCCTTGCCGATGAAGTCGTTGGACTGGGTCAGGCCCTGCAGCAGGCAGGGGTACTGCGGCGAGTACTTCGCGAGGAGCTCCAGCGTCGGGCGCCCCACGGCGTTGACCTGGATGATGCGCTGGTCGTTGGCCTCGAGGAACTCGCGGGTGGTGGTCGCGAAACCCGTGGTGCCGGCGAGGAAGCCCGCGTAGGCCTCGGCCTTCTCGGCGACCGTGCGGGTGGACACGGAGAAGTTGCGCAGCATCCGGGCCAGGTCCGGGGCCGCGTCCGCGTAGATCTCGGCGACGTCGGCCATCCCGCTGATGTCGGTCTTGATGGTGTCCAGCCGGGGGTTGAGCTGGGTGAAGTAGCCGTCGACGAGCTCGAGGTTCTCCCCCAGCCGTTCGCCGCGACCCTCGAGTGCGGTGGCAAGGGCGTTCAGCGCCGCGTTGAGCTTCTCCGGCTGGATGGTGCGTAGCAGCGGCAGCAGGTTGTCCAGCACCGTCTCGAGCTCGATGGCGGTGGCCGACCGGTCCTGCGGGATCACGTCGCCCTCGGCGATGCGCTGGCGGGACGGCCGGGCGGGCGCCTGCAGGTCGACGAACTTCTCGCCGAAGAGGGTCTTGGGCAGCAGCCGGGCGCTCACGTCGGCGGGGATGAGCCCGGCCGTCTCGGGCTTGAGCGCGATGTCGATGGTCGCTTGCTCGCCGTCGGAGTGGACCTCACGCACCTCGCCGACGATCATCCCCCGCAGCTTCACGTCGGCCGGAGGGGCCAGCTGGTTGCCGACCCGGTTGGTCTCCAGCGTGACGTTGACGACGTCGACGAACGTCTTGTTGTAGATCGCGACGGACAGCCCGACGAGGAGCGCCAGCACGATCAGGAACACGATGCCGTACGTCCGCAGCAGCACGCCCTGCGCGACGCCCGACCGGGTAGGTGCCTTCATCAGCATCGCGTCACCCCGCCAGCCGCACTGTCGTGGTGGCGCCCCAGATGGCCAGGCTGAGGAAGAAGTCGACGACGTTGATGGCCACGATCGAGGTCCGCACGGCCTTGCCGACGGCCACGCCGACGCCAGCGGGGCCACCACTGGCCGTGTAGCCGTAGTAGCAGTGGATCAGGATGATGACCACCGCGAACACGAGCACCTTGCCGAACGACCAGAGGACGTCCTCGGGCGGCAGGAACAGCTGGAAGTAATGGTCGTACGTGCCCTTCGACTGGCCGAAGTAGCCGGTCGCGATCAGTCGTGTCGCAGCGTAGGAGGACAGCAGCCCGAGGACGTACAGCGGGATGACCGCCACGAAGCCGGCGATCATGCGCGTGGTCACAAGGTAGGGAAGGCTCGGGATCCCCATCACCTCGAGCGCGTCGACCTCCTCGCTGATGCGCATCGCGCCCAGCTGTGCGGTGAAGCCGCAGCCCACCGTCGCCGCGAGAGCGAGGCCCGCCACGAGGGGAGCGATCTCCCGGGTGTTGAAGTAGGCCGAGACGAAACCGGTGAACGCCGACGAGCCGAGCTGGTTGAGAGCGGAGTACCCCTGCAGCCCCACCTCGGTGCCGGTGAAGAACGCGAGGAAGGCGATGACGCCGACCGTTCCCCCGATCACCGACAGCGCGCCCGTCCCGAGGCTCACCTCCGCCAGCAGGCGCAGGATCTCCTTCTTGTAGCGCCGGATGGTGCGGCCGCTCCACCCGATGCTGCGCGCGTAGAAGCGGAGCTGCCCGCCGAGACCGACGAGGCCCTCGTCGACGACCGTGACCGGCTTGCGCACCGCGCTCTGCACGCCCATGACGTCAGCCGAGCTTCTGCGGGACGACCTGGAAGTACACGGCCGTCATGACGAAGTTGACGACGAACAGCAACATGAAGGTGATCACGACCGACTGGTTGACCGCGTCGCCCACCCCCTTGGGACCACCGCCTGCGGTCAGTCCCTTGTAGGAGGCGACGATCGCGGCCAGCGCCCCGAACACGAGAGCCTTCAGCTCCCCGACGTACAGGTCGGGCAGCTGCGCCAGTGCCGTGAACGACGCGAGGTATGCGCCGGGTGTCCCGCCCTGCAGCACGACGTTGAAGAAGTAACCGCCGGAGACACCGACCACCGAGACGAGGCCGTTGAGCAGGACGGCTACGAGCATCGAGGCCAGCACGCGCGGGACGACCAGGCGCTGGATCGGGTCGATGCCCAGGACCTGCATCGCGTCGATCTCCTCGCGGATCTTGCGCGCACCGAGGTCGGCGCAGATCGCCGATCCGCCTGCCCCGGCGATGAGAAGGGCGGTGACGATGGGGCTCGCTTCGCGGATCACGGCGAGCACGCTGGCCGAACCGGTGAACGACTGGGCGCCGAGCTGGCGGGTGAGGTTGCCGAGCTGGAGGGCGATGACGGCGCCGAACGGGATGCTGACGAGCGCGGTCGGCAGGATCGTCACGCTGGCGATGAACCAGGCCTGCTGGATGAACTCCTTGGTCTGGAACGGCCGCTTCGGCAGCGACCGCATGACGTCCAGGCCGAGCGCGAAGAGGTTCCCGCTCTGCCGGAGGGCTCCGATTGCCGGGTTGCTCACCGCGATCCCCAGCGAGCGGGCGCCTGGTGGCCGTTGCCCGGCTGCATCTGCGGGTCGGTGCCGTCCAGCGGCTGGTAGGCGGGCTCGGCCGGCTGCTCGCGGCGCTCCGCGTCGTCGCGGGACGGAGCGGGCGACGCGAACGAGCCGGGTGGCGCCGTGACGCCGTTCTCCCGGCACCACGCGCCCGGCTCGCGGGCGGAGCTGCGGACGCTGCCGTCGGAGGGGGAGATCTGCACCGGGATCGGAGGCAGCGGCGGCAGCTCGTGGCCCTCCGCCTGCTCCTGCGCGAGCTCGTCGGCGTCCTTCTCCTCGGCCATGCCGATCGGGCCCTGGCGCTGGGCGTTGAGGAACTGGCGGACGACCGGCTCCTGGCTCGACAGCAGCATCTCCCGTGGGCCGAACATCGCTAGGTGGCGGTGATAGAGGAGACCGATGTTGTCCGGCACCGTCCGGGCGGTGTTGATGTCGTGGGTGACGATGAGGAACGTCGCCGAGATGGCGGCGTTCAGGTCGACGATCAGCTGGTTCAGGTACGCGGTGCGGACCGGGTCGAGGCCCGAGTCGGGCTCGTCGAACAGGATGATCTCCGGGTCGAGCACCAGCGCCCGGGCCAGGCCGGCGCGCTTGCGCATCCCGCCCGAGATCTCGCCGGGGAGCTTGGGCTCGGACCCGATCAGCCCGACCATGTCCATCTTCTCCAGCACGATCTTCTTGATCTCGGACTCGCTCTTGCGCGTGTGCTCGCGCAGCGGGAACGCGATGTTGTCGTAGAGGCTCATCGAGCCAAAGAGCGCGCCGTCCTGGAAGAGGACCCCGAACAGCTTGCGGACCTCGTACAGGTCGTGCTCACGCAGCTTGGTGAGGTCGCGCCCCTCGATCATGATCGACCCGCGTTCCGGCTTGAGCAGGCCGACCAGCGTCTTCAGGAACACCGACTTGCCCGTGCCGGAGGGCCCGAGCATGACCGAGATCTCTCCCGCGGGCAGCGTCAGGGAGACGTCCTGCCAGATGACCTGGCGGCCGAAGGACTTGGTCAGCCCCTCGACGCCGATCTCGACTCCCACCGACACACACCTCGCCGCTAGGCGGACGCACCGACGCAGTCCGCGATCCATAGGTCAACGAGTGCGGGACCGACGGGTTACGTGCCGGTAACCGCTCGCCGGCAGGGAACAGGGGTGAGGCGACCGGCCACGTGACCTGGATTGTGCGCAGGAGTGGCGGCTGTGAAAACTGTGGCGGGCGCCCGGCCGGGGGCGGCGCTGGAGACGGCGCAGGGGCGGCCGCCCGGGTCGCTCCGGGTGGCCGCCCCTGCGGGCGTACTGCGGCTGAGCCGTTGGTTCGGCTCCTCGCCGAACTACTTGACCGTGACAGTGGCGCCGGCGCCCTCGAGGGCGGCCTTGGCCTTGTCGGCGGCCTCCTTGTTGACCTTCTCCAGGACCGGCTTCGGGGTGCCGTCCACCAGGTCCTTGGCCTCCTTGAGGCCCAGGCTGGTGAGCGCGCGCACCTCCTTGATGACCTGGATCTTCTTGTCGCCGGCAGCGTCGAGGATGACGTCGAACTCGTCCTGCTCCGCGGCGGCCTCTCCGGCATCGCCGGCCGCGGCACCGCCGGCGGCGGGGGCGGCGGCCACGGCGACCGGAGCTGCCGCGGTGACGCCGAAGGTGTCCTCGAACTGCTTCACGAACTCGGAGAGCTCGATGAGGGTCATCTCCTTGAACGACTCAAGGAGCTCGTCGGTGCTGAGCTTCGCCATGGTGGCGGTCCTTCCTTACTGGGTCAGGCCCCGTTGCGAGGCGCTGGGTGGCGGGCGGGCCGATCAGCCCTCGGGGGTGGCCTCCTGCTCGGCCTTCTGCCGCAGCGCCTCGATGACGCGTGCGGTCTGCGCCAGCGGCGCAGCGAACAGCGAGACGGCGTTCTGCAGCGACGCCTGCATCGCCCCTGCCAGCTTGGCGAGGAGCACCTCGCGCGACTCGAGGTCGGCGAGCTTCTTGATCTCGTCGGGCGAGAGGGACTTGCCCTCGAGCACACCGCCCTTGATGACGAGAAGCGGGTGAGCCTTGGCGAAGTCACGCAGACCCTTCGCGGCCTCGACCGGGTCGCCCTTGACGAAGGCGATGGCCGACGGACCCTGCAGCAGGTCGTCGAAGGCCCCGACCCCGGCCTCGCGGGCCGCGATCTTGGTCAGCGTGTTCTTCACCACGGCGTACGACGTGTCGGCACCGAGGGACCGGCGCAGCTCCTTGAGCTGGGCGACGGTGAGCCCGCGGTACTCGGTCAGCACGGCGGCGTTCGAGCTGCGGAACTCCTCCGTCAGCTCGGCGACCGCGGCCGCCTTGTCAGGCCTCGCCATGGATGGCCGGCCCTCCTTCCTGGTCTGTGCGCGTCTGTGCGCCGGAAGAGGGCCCGGACATGCAAGACGCCCCGGCGCAGCGGCGCGGCGGGGCGTGCGGGTCGCCGTTCATCAACCGGCGACGTCTGTCCCTACTGCACCTGCGCGGGCCGCCCGCTGACGCGGGACCTTTGACCGCCCGAGCCCGTAAATCGGGACACGAGACGGCAACCAGCGGTCTGTGGCGCCGCTCAGCCTACGGGCAGCTCGCCGCCTCGGCCAAATCGCCGGCCCCCCACACGGTCGCCCTCCCGCCAGCGGTCAGCCCGCGAGCTTGTCGGCGTCGAAGACCTGCTTCGGTGCCGGCTGCTCGATGCTCACTTTCTTGCCCCAGTCCCGGTAGACACCGGTCACGGAGAACAGGCCCTCGGCGGTGGGGATGTCGGTGCTGAAGCGGCGGGGCAGGCCGGAGGTGTCGACCCACACGTCGTACTCGAGGGTCCGGACACCTGCGTCGAGCATCGACTGGTACTGCTCCCGTATCGGCCCCTCGGCGTGCCCGGTTGCGCGCCGCAGGTCGACCTCCGCGTGGTAGCGGGTGGTTGGCACAGCTTCGACGGTCGCCGGTCCGACCTCGTCGACCTTCCGGGCGACCTTGAGCAGCCCCAGGCACTGCGCGGGGTCGAAGGAGCCGCGCAGCTGGTCCACGACCGGCCGCATCTGCCGGCCGAGCCGGGTCCGCGGCTGGGCCGAGACCTTGAGCCACGGCTTGTTGCGCGGCAGGCCCTTCGCGGCCGGGAGAGCGACGTAGGACGCCGTCGGCAGCAGGACGGCGCGCACCCGTCCGGTCCGGGGCATGGTCAGCTGCACCTCGGCGCCGAAGGAGTCGCCGGCGAATCGCATGTCCCCCGACCCGGCCAGCGTCTCGCCGCCGCCCTGGCCGGAGAAGGTGAAGGTCGCCGTCTGCTCGTCCGCCATCCGGTCCGTGACCTCGGCGAAGAGCTCCGGCCCCGGGGTGGTCGCGGGCGCCGGGCGGGAGTCGGCGGCACCGGCCCCACTGGCCCCGGAGTCGGTGATCTGACCGCACCCCGTCAGGAGTGCGGCGATCAGCAGCAGGGCAGCGGAACCGTGACGCATGCTCAGGCCGGGGCTGCCTCGGCGTCCTCGAGCAGGGAGCGCGTCTTGTTCGGGTCCAGCGGGATGCCCGGGCCCATCGTGGTCGACATGGTGGCCTTGCGGATGTACCGGCCCTTCGCAGCCGACGGCTTGAGCCGCAGGATCTCGTCCAGCGCGGCGCCGTAGTTCTCCACCAGCTGCTTCTCGTCGAACGAGGCCTTGCCGATGATGAAGTGCAGGTTCGCGTTCCGGTCGACCCGGAACTCGATCTTGCCGCCCTTGATCTCCGACACGGCCTTCGCCACGTCCTGCGTGACGGTGCCGGTCTTCGGGTTGGGCATCAGGCCCCGGGGGCCGAGCACCCGGCCGAGCCGGCCGACCTTGCCCATCAGGTCGGGGGTCGCGACGACGGCGTCGAAGTCGAGCCTGCCCTTGGTGACCTCCTCGATCAGCGCGTCGTCGCCGACGATGTCGGCCCCGGCCGACCTGGCCTGCTCGGCCCGCTCACCGGTGGCGAAGACCAGGACCCGAGCGGTCTTCCCGGTGCCGTGCGGCAGGTTCACGGTGCCGCGGACCATCTGGTCGGCCTTGCGCGGGTCGACCCCCAGGCGCATGGCGACCTCGACGGTCGCGTCGTACTTCGTTGTCGTCGTCTCCTTGGCCAGTCGGACGGCCTGGAGGGGGGCGTAGACGCTGCCCTGGTCGATCTTCTCGACCGCGGCGCGATAGGACTTGCTGCGCTTCACTGCTGCTCCTCGTGGTGTGGTGCCGGATCGCGGTCCGGCGGAGTCGTGGTACGTCGGGCCAGCGCAGGCCCTCCCACGTCGATCGACGATCTAGTCGGCGGAGCCGACTTTGAGAAGATCGACAAAAAGCAATAGACAAAAGTACCTACCCATGCCCTTCGACGGTGATGCCCATCTGCCGGGCGGTGCCGGCGATGATCTTCTCGGCGGCGTCGAGGTCGTTGGCGTTGAGGTCCGGCATCTTCGTCTCGGCGATGCTGCGGACCTGGTCGCGCGTGAGCCGGGCGACCTTGGTCTTGTGCGGCTCGCCAGAGCCCTTCTCCACACCGGCGGCCTGCAAGATCAGCTTGGCCGCGGGCGGGGTCTTGGTGATGAAGGTGAACGACCGGTCCTCGAAGACCGAGATCTCCACCGGCACGACCTGGCCGCGCTGCGACTCGGTCTGCGCGTTGTACGCCTTGCAGAACTCCATGATGTTGACGCCGTGCTGGCCCAGCGCCGGGCCGACCGGCGGCGCCGGGGTCGCGGCGCCGGCCTGGATCTGCAGCTTGATGACGGCTGCGAGTTTCTTCTTCGGGGGCATGTCGGGTCCGGGTCCTCTGGTGTCGGCTGTTCTACGGCTGTCAGTTCTTCTGGATCTGGTTGAACGCGAGCTCGACCGGGGTCTCCCGGCCGAAGATCTCGACCAGGCCCTTGATCTTGCGAGAGTCGGCCTGGATCTCGTTGATGGTCATCTGCAGCGTGGCGAACGGCCCGTCGATGATCGTGACGGAGTCGCCCACCTCGAAGTCGAGGACCTTCGTCTCCACGGCGGCCGGCTTCCTCTCCTGCGTCGGCGCGAGGAACTGCATGACCTCGTCCAGCGTGAGCGGCGACGGCCGGTGGGTGTGCCCGACGAAGCCGGTCACGCCCGGCGTGTTGCGGACGGCTCCCCACGACTCGTCGGTGAGGTCCATGCGGACGAGGACGTAACCGGGGAGCAGGTTCTGCTTGACCTGCTTGCGCTGGCCGTTCTTGACAACGGTCTCCTCGCGCTGGGGGACCTCCACCTGGAAGATGAAGTCCTCCATGTTCAGCGAGGTCGTCCGCGTCTCGAGGTTGGTCTTCACCCGGTTCTCGTAGCCCGCGTAGGAGTGCACGACGTACCAGTCGCCCGGAGCGCGGCGCAGCCCTGCGCGCATCTCCTCGACCGGGTCCACCGCGTCCTCGACCTCTGCGGCCGTCTCAGGCGCCGGCGCGTCACCCGGCTCGGCGGGAGCCTCGGTGACCTCGGTGACCTCGGCTGTCTCGGTGGCTTCGCTGGCCTCGGCAACGTCGCTCGAGCCCTCGGCCTCGGTCGGGCCGTCAGCGGTCTCGACGCTGTCGGCCTCGAGGGTCGGCTGCTCGTCGACGTGGCTCTGTGTCTCGGACACGGTGGCTGTCACTTCCTGGGGGTACGTGCTGGGGTACGTGCTCGTGGACTGCGTACGGTGCTCGTGCTGTGCGGTGGTCAGCCGAAGATGGCCAGGATGGCCTTGGCGAACCCGAAGTCGAGCACGCTGACATATGCGATGACCACCATCACGAAGACGATCACCACCGACGTGTAGGTCACCAGCTCCTTGCGCGTCGGCCAGATCACCTTGCGCAGCTCGGCGACGACCTGACGGTAGAACAGCGAGATCCGGGCCGGGAGAGGCTTGCGCGCCTCGCCGCGGTCCCGCGACGGGGTCTGGGTGTCCCTCGTCTGTGTCACGTCGTCTCACCTGTCCGGTCCGGTCGACTCGTGCGGTCGAGCTCATGCGGTGTTCGGATATCGCAGGGCCGGAGGGACTCGAACCCCCAACCGCCGGTTTTGGAGACCGGAACTCTACCAATTGAGCTACGACCCTTCGCCGGTCGCCGACCCGTCCACCACGCTCGTCACCCCCGGTTTCCGGGCGCGCTGGCGCAGCGGCTGGAAAGCCACCGACCGGAGAGTCTACGCACAGCGGCCGGGTCCGGTCGAACCGCGGACCCGCCGCCGCCGGGGGCTTGACAACTCGGCCGGCAGGCCGGACGGCGCGGCGGACAAGACGCCTGCCGGTGCCCTGCGGGTGGCAGCATGGCCGCATGACTGGACGGGTGTCCCACCGCATCGGCGCGATCAGCGAGTCGGCCACGATGGCGGTCGACGGCAAGGCGAAGGCGCTCAAGGCCGCCGGGCGGCCGGTCGTCGGCTTCGGCGCGGGCGAGCCTGACTTCCCCACCCCCGACTACAT
>JBOGDX010000053.1:0-10538 GCA_050743225.1 Actinomycetes bacterium
GTCCAGTACCCGAGTGCGGTCGTCCCGAGTATGAGCCCGATGACGAGGGCGTCTGCCCTATGGCGAACCTGGCTGACCAGCTGCACACCTAAGACGCTTCCCCCATAGCGGAGAGCGTGGCGCGCGGCGCCTCGATCGAAAATGAGATCGGGGCGCCAGCCAGTCGCCGTCCAGAGCACGACCGCACTCGTGGCGTTGAAGACAAGGCTCTGAGCCACGAGGGCCCAGACTCCCTGGCCGGCGAGCGCCAGCCCAATGGCCACCACTGCCGCGGTCAAAGTTGCGACCAGGGATCTAAGAGCGATCGTCCGGAAGTTTAGCGCTCGCTTGAGGAGGGCCGTCTGTGTCGTGGAAAATGCTGTGATGACGATCGACGCGGCGAGAGCCATCAGGACAACGCGCATGTCGGGGGCTTGGAATAGAGCGGAGATCCATGCACTGGCGGCCACGAGGGCCGCGGCAACGACAACGGAGAAGATCAACCCGCACCAGAAGACCGTGCTCTTTGTTCGTTGATCAATTGACGGTGCCTGGACGAGATAGGTCGACAAACCGAAGTCGCTGAACACGTTCAAGACGCCTACAAAGACGCCGGCGAGGGCTACGACGCCGAAATCCGTGGGATCCAACAAGCGACCGAGGACCACGAAAACGATCAGGGTTGTGAGTCGCACTCCCCAGCGCTGGACCAAGGTCCAGAGGGTGCCGTTGATCACGTGCTGCCTGGTCACTTTCATCGTCGGACAGGCCCAGGGCGTGCTGCAGTAGAACGCTTAGGCATCGCAGGCAGGCCACCCTCGTCGGTCCGACGTGACATCTGTCGCCCGACTGACACGCGGGGAAACCAAGCTCTCTACGTGTGTGGTCAGGCGCCGCCGCATCTCCACGCTCAGGGCCGCGAGATCCTGTCGCAAGTTGGGGCTGTCTCTCAACGTGGAGATGACGCGATCGGCCAAGGCCTCAGGCCTGGTAGTGCGGATGTCGAGCACGAACTCGGACAGGCCCAGAACGGAGAAGACATCATGCGGCTTGTTGAAGAATGCCAAGGGAAATGCCGGAGTTCCGCTCAGCAAGCTGAAGATCGTCGAGTGAAGGCGCCCGCCGATCGTCACGGCAGCGCCTGAGTAGAGGGCGATCAGTTCGATGTGGCTCATCTCTTGCTCGACCAGCGCGATGCGCGGATCGGCGCAGTGAGCGACGCAGTCCGAGCTAATGCGTAGGTCGGACGTCTTCCCATGCGTCTGCACCACGACCACCGCTTGGCTGACGAGACCTTCATCCAGCAGTCGCGCGAGGATCTCGCCGACGACCTCGATCTTCTTGCGTCGCAAGTCGGGTCGGCTGGGCAGCTCACCGAGCGTTGCGACCGCGAACTTCTGGTCCTCTAGTCGTCGTTGGGTGAGAACCTTGATCCTGTCTTGGGGTGAGGGTGCAGGGAGGAAGAAGACGCTGTCTGGCGCCAAACGGATGATCGACCTGGGGACGCGCAGCGCCAACGCTGCCGCTTGCGATTCGGGGCCACGGACGATCAGAAGCGACAGCCGCCTCAGCACGAATCCGGCGAGTTGTCGTGATGCTCGCCCCTTCGAGAACGGTCCGATGCTGACACCGACAACTGCGACCCGTCGTCTCATGCGGCATGCGAGTAGCAGGGGCAGCGTCGTAAACCAGAGGCTTCCCAACTCCCGCAATCGAAACCCGCGGAACGCCTGCCCTCCCTTGCCGATGACGAGACCCGCCTCTCGAAGCCGAGCGACGGCAGGTACGCGGGCTGCCGCAAGGCGCGGTGACAGCAGGTAGCCGATGGTCTGTAGGTAGTGACGTAGTCGTGCTGTGGGACCGAGCTCGTGCAGCCGAATGATCGCGGGAAGGATCTCGACGTCGGGATAGAGCAGCCTCGTGAACCGAAACTGTTGCGGGATCAGCTTCGGATCGGAGGCAACAGTCAGCAGTGTGATCGGGCTGTCAGGTGCGATCGTGCGGGCCATCTCGATAGCCGAGGCTGTGATGGCAGCGCCGCCGCGGTTGTCGTCCGCGTAGACGTTGGTGATGACGACGCGGTCGGATGCGGCTCGCTCATCGATTTTCGTCACAGCCCTGAGCCGGCTGGGCAAGGATGATCGCCGGCATACCCCCCTCGACTGGAGCATACCGACTGCCGATTTGACACGTGCCAATACGCCAGAAGGAGTGTCCTAAGCCTGAGGCGCCACTATTCTGTGCCGCCGATGCCATTGCAACGTCGCGATCACCTGGGGGGAATGTGAGGGCACTCGTCGTGACGAACGCAGCGCCCAAGACCAGCGAAACCTTCATTCTCGATCACATCCGGGTGCTGGCTGACGGCCGATTCGTCGCCCTCCGCCCAACGACGAGACTGCGCCGGGCCCTCTATTTCGGCCGGAGCGCGCCAGGTGATCCCGACGACCTGTTCGCCCGGTTGCTGAGAGATCGGATCGACGTTGTCCTCGCGGAGTATGGCCCGACGGCGGTTGCCGCGATGGACAGCTGCCGACGGGCCGAAGTGCCGTTGCTCGCCCACTTCCATGGCTTCGACGTCAGCAAGAAGTCCGTGCTCGAGGCTCACAGGATCTCGTACAAGCGGATGTTCGAGCATGTCCGAGCCATCATCGCCGTGTCGGAGTTCATGCAGAGGCAGCTTGTTTCGCTTGGGGCTTCACCAAGCAAGATCGAGATCGTTCCTTGCGGCGTAGACACGACCCTGTTTTCAGGTGCTGACCCCGGGGTCTCGACCCAGCGCCTCCTCATGGTTGGGCGCTTGGTGGACAAGAAGCAGCCCATCCTCGTGTTGCGCGCATTCACAGCGGCGTTGACGCACTGCCCTGACGCCGTGCTCACCGTCATCGGGGACGGTCCCCTTCGCTCCGCGGTGGAAGGAGCCGTCATGGATCTTGGTATCGCTCAAAGCGTTCATCTTCGCGGCGCCTGCAGCCGCGAAGATGTTCGTGCTGAGATGTTGCGATCGCGGGCCGTTGTCCAGCACTCCCGGGTCGCTCCCTCGGGTGACATGGAGGGCCTACCTGTCTCCTTGATGGAGGCCGCAGCGACAGGCTTGCCGGTGATATCGACGATGCACGCGGGCATCCCGGAGGTCGTCCTGCACGAGAAGACGGGCCTGCTGGGGGCTGAGGGTGATGTGGATGCGATGGCGAACTCGATGGTTCGACTACTCGAGGACCCGACACTGGCCGCCCGGTTCGGTGCGTCGGCGGCTCAGCACGCCCGATTCCATTTCGACCAGCGCGTCATGCACGGAAGGCTGCGCGCCTTGTTGGGATCTGCGGCGATCAGTGCATGAGAGGCGTCGGGCAGTGGCCGCCGGCAACTGTGATGATCTCCGGTGCAGTGTCCCTCAATGGCGGTGACGCGGCGATCCTGGAAGCAGCCGTGAACGTCGTCCAACAAGCTTGGCCGGGCGCGAGGATCATGGTGGCAGATCCAGATCATGCGGCTGCCGTCCGCTACCACCCGGATCTCCAGTTCGTGCCGCCGCTCTCCACCCGGTTGTCGGCAACGAGGGGCACCGAACGCAGGCTGGGGCGCCTGGTCGGTGCGTTAACCGGCCGGCTGCTTTCTAACGCCGTCCGTTCCGGCGTGCAGTTCCCACGCCTAGCGTCACTCCTCGTCGCTCGATATGGGTCCGACTTGGATGATCTTCGCCGCGCGGACGTGATTCTGTACGCGGGTGGGACCAGCCTCACTAATCGATACTCCCTTGGTCCCAAGTTGTTCGAATTGGAGACGGCTGCAGCCCTCGATAAGCGGATCGTCTTCCTTCCACAGACGATCGAGTACATCCATAACGGCCAGACTCGTCAGCGGCTAGTTCGCATCCTCGGACGATCGGTCGTCTTCTGTCGCGATGAGACCACTTTGGACAACGTACAGCGGATGGGGGCGCGCCCCGATGTCCTTGTCCGGGCTCCCGACCTCGCCCTTCTCCACGCGCAGTCATTGATGTCCGGAGGTGAGCATCACGGAGCCGTCGCCGTCTGCGTCAGGGAGTGGCCTCACGTCTCGAGCGAGGCGCAAACCCGGTACCGGGAGACGATCAAGGGCTTGGTCGAGTGGCTGATCCAGGCCAATGGCACGTCGGTCACGTTCGTCTCCACGTGTACCGGCAGGCCGGAGTATCGGCATGACGACTCTTTGCTAGCCCGGCGGATCCTGTCGGAGATCCGTGTCTCCGCGAAGTCAAGAGTCACTATCGATAACACTGCGCGGACCACGAGAGAACTCATGCTGCGTCTGCAGGACTTCGACCTAGTCGTGTCGACGCGGCTACATTTGGCGATCCTGGCACATTGCGCCGGTGTCCCGTGTGCGGCCATTGACTATGAGCAGAAGGCTCGTGAGGTATTCCGGCGGCTGGGGGTCGAGGACTGGGTCATCGACTATGAGGACGTTGATCTCCCAAGTCTGACGACAGTCGTCGAGTCGCTCTCGCGAGACGGGGCGGCCCGGCGCGAGGGCGTGCAGGAGGGACTGAATCGTGAGCGCGCCGAACTGGCAGCCCTCGTCGATCGGTTGCGAGCCCTCTGAGGATCCGAAACCGTGGAGTCTGGATTGGCCTCGGCAGGCTAGAGGCCCATGTTGCCGACCTTGCGTCGCTCGTGCGCTGGTCTAGTGGAATCGGCGGCGGATCATGGCTGTTGCGGCAGTCGTGGGAATCGCAGTGAGGAGCAGGCCCCGCGCTGCTGCTCCCGTGGGTCGTACCCGGAGGGAGTGGACGAAGGCGGCGGCGGCTCGAGTGCGTGCACCGGCCCGTCTGTGCAAGTGTCCCGTACGCATCAGGTGAAAGGCGTCGGCTTCACGATCGAAGAGATGGGCGTGCTTCTCGCGGAACATCTGCCTGCCTGCGAGTCGCCGGGCGATGCTGATGCTCGATTGCCGGTCGGCGGGACGGCCATGCACGGCGTGCACCTCGTCCAGCACTAGGACGGGTGCTTCTGCGGCCAGCCGGAGCATGTAGTCCAGGTCCGCCGCGGCCGTGAACGACTCGTCGAACTGGACGGACTCGTGGACTTCTCGGCGCACAACCACGGTGTTGACATGGGGCGGCTGGCTTCGAAGCCAAGTTCGGACCGGGTCCTCGAGCTTGGTCACTGTTCCCGTGCCCTGCCTGGATACGCCGTCGAACACCGCCCGGTGGACCACTGTGCCCGCCTCGGCGTGGGCGTCGAAGACGGCAAGGCTGGCCGCTGCCTTGTCCGGGAGATAAACGTCGTCGTCATCCAGGAACGCCACGAAGGGGGTGCCTAGGGCAGCCACACCCTGGTTCCTCGCGGCGCCTGGCCCAACCGGTGCGTCGTTGCGCAACAAGGTGACGTCAAGTTCGCGCGGGAACGCCGCAGGGTCGATCGGGGGGATCGAGGCCTCGTCCACGACCACCACCCGGAGGTCTTCGTCACGCTGTCGCGCCAGGCTGTCAAGTGCCTGACGGAGAAGACTTGGTCTGTTGTGAGAAGGGACGACGACGCCCAGCCGCGGGGCCCGGCTCGTTGTGTCGGTGGTCATCTTTCGCCCCCCTTGTCGCGCCCTCGATCTTGCCCAGATGCCACCGTGCGATAGAGCGTCGCCATTCGTGCCGCGATGCCTGGTAAGGCGTAGTGTTCCTCGAACCGGTGAATGCCGTGGTCAGCGTAGGCGGCGCGGCGGCTGCGGTCCGCGATCAGGTCGGCCAAGGCCATGGCGAGAGCGTCGGCCGAAGCCGGCGGGACGAGGGTGGCGCAGCCGGTGTCCACAACGGTCTCACGGATCGCCGGGATGTCGCTTGCCACGATGGGCACGCCGAGGGCCATAGCCTCGATGAGGGACCCTCCGAGTCCTTCGAACAGCGAAGGGAACGCGAAGACATCCGCGGCGGCGAGGACGTCGGGGACGTCGTCGCGGTGACCCAGAAAGCGGACCTTGTCGCCGAGACCCAGTGACGCGTGAAGGGCCTTGAGTTCGCCGGTGATGGCGCCTTCTCTGCCGCAGATGAGCACGACCAGATCGCGGTGCCCCTCTCGGAGGAGGCGAGCCGCCTCCAGGAGGTGGCGCTGCCCCTTCTGGAACTCTTGCCGGCCCACGTTGACCACGAGGGGCGACGACGGGTCGACGCCGAGACTCCGCCGGGCAGCGAGGCGGCGCGACTCCGACGGCGTGCCCAGCCGGTCCGCGCTCCTGCCCCGCGGGACCACCGTGATCCGGTCGGGTGATTTCCCCAGATCGCGCACAGCGGCGTCGGCCACTGCGTGGCTGATGGCATGGAAGTGGTCGGTCAGTCGGGATGTCGTGCGGTCGAACGCCTGGACGGCTTGGAGCTTGCCCCGGCTGAAGCGTCGGTCGGATCGACGGATGGGGTCGTAGGGGGTGTTCACGAGACTGGTCAGGACCGGAGGACCCCCCGCCGCTGAGAACCGGCCGACGGTCGTTGCGGCGAAGAGCGTCGTGTGGACGAGGTCCGGACGCTCGGACCGGATCGCCCTCCGCAGGCGCCGGACTCGACTCACGAGAGGCTGATCGTCGAGAAACCGCACGTCTGCCGTGGCAGCGACGGACTCCTCGACGCCATTCTTGCGTCGTTCCAGCGACCAGATGGTAGAGGCGATCCCGTCGCCGTCGAGGTGAGTAAGCAGCTCCGCCAGAGACCGTTCCGCCCCCCCGGTTCCGAGGCCGTCGATCACATGGAACACGCGGAGAGCCGTGCTTGCCTGTGAGCTCATGGGAGTTCGTAGCCGATCATCTCGGCGGTCTTACAATGGGCTCGGAGCAAATCGATCTCGTGTCTGTCCATGCGGAGTCGTTGGGAGGGCCGCACCTGGACCGCCGCGTGCGACAGATCCCGACCTAAGAAGCGTGAGACGTCGCCGAGAAGCGCCTCGCGATCGGTGGACCAGCGCTCATAGCGGACCACCAAGACATTGTCCCGCTCCAGCAGCGGGGCGAGCTGCTCATGGATGTTGTCGAACAGCAGGATTCGGCGCACCGCCTGGTCGTCGGTCGCCGCGCGAAGAGAGTCATTCAACCGCCGGTTGAAGGGTGTTTCGTACTGCAGGCCCTGCTTGACCCGCCCGCCGGCATCGCGCATCGAAGCAACGACCTCTGCCGGGTTGCGCAAGCAGACAAGAAATGGCGTCGTGGGCAGCCTGTCGATGAAGCGCCACCAACTCGTCCACTTCACTCCCAGGAGGTGGCCAACGTCTGCAGTCACCGGCCACGCCGCATCACCCTCAGAAATCCATCGGACCACGCCGCGCTCACCCAATGCCCGTTGGTCGAGGCGGCCCCGGGTGAGAGTCCCGCCAGCGATCTCCGCACGGAGAGAGCGGAATAGTGATGCAGGTTCCAGCCGCATCCCGTCCCACGGTTCCATGACGGTGACGCAGGTGGGCGGCTGGTACAGGGCAGCGGACAGCAAGGTAGTGCCGGTGCGCGGACAGCCGCACATTACGAAGCTGCCTGGATCCGGCGGTTCCAGTGTCGCGGACAGGGTCTCCGGGTCGAGGGGGAGACTGCGGAGGAACGCTCGGTAGCGTCGGGCTCGGGGCGACAGGCTCGAAGCCACCGGGCGGATGCTTGCGCCGAGCCTGGCCATCGTCGTCACCTGTGGCTCAAAGCGAAGGTCAACGGGTGCGCGCCGGAGGCGATAGCTCTGAACCGCGCCAGGGGCGCGTCAGCGTCGATGCGTACGCGTGACACCGCCTGTGCGCCGAGGTTTGATGCGGCGACGCGATGGTCGAAAAGCGTGCGCACATCGTAGCCAAGGCTGGCCGCAATCCCTTCGGCGTACAACGTGCGGTTGCCGTTGGGATAGGCGAAGACAGGTGGCTGCGACGGGAATCGCTCCCTCAGCCAGTCGTGCGCCGTCGCGATCTGCCTCTTCTGTTCCTCCTTCGGACAACGATCGAGCAACGGGTGATCCCAGGTGTGATTGCCCAGGTGGTGACCGTGACCCAGCCACGTCTCGAGGTCGCCGGTGGTGGCCTGGGCCACTTGGAATCCTCCCGGCACTTGGGAATTGAGCGCTTCTCGGCAGGCGTCCACCGCCCGCCGTCGCGCGCTGTCGGGCGCACGCTTCAGCGACGAGCGGAAGCGAGTCAGGTCCCCGCGATGCATGACGGTGGGGAGCACGTTGCGACGGATGGCCTCGTCGACGACCTGCCACCAGAGGGGCTCCCGGGTGTCCACAACTCCGGGGCAGACGAACGCGGTAGCAGATACGCCTGCCGCGGCGAGATCAGCGGCGGCGCGGAAGGTCCCCGGGTTTCCGTCGTCGAAGGTGACCCAGAGTGCCCGTCGCGGTAGCCGCCGGCCTCTCCCTGCTGCGGCAACCACCTCGTCGGCACCCACTGGCCGATAATTGCGCCGGATCTCGGCAAGATGTGCGCGAAAGGCGTGAGGGTCAGGCACGTCGTGGTAGGCGAGAACACGGAGTCCAGGGACGATGCGGCTGAACGCGAAGGAGACTGGCCGGGACCCGAGGATTGTCTCCCCGAGCCGGGACATGACGGCGCGTGCCCGATGCCCATTGCTGCTCACGGTCCCCCCCGCTGGCTGTTGCCTCGAGAATCCTAGGTGATCCGGCGGCCAGTTCGCTGGGAAACCACCCACCAGGAACGGCCAGTCGTCGGCCGATGATTTGCACCCTGCCGCAGCAGGAGGCCGAGTTCTGGGCTGTTGGCCCGGGCTACGTCGCGCACCCCCCGCCGCCCGGCCACTAGTCCTGGGCGGCCTTGCCGCGTGAGATGGCGTCCCGGAGGCGAAAGCGGCGAAGAATCGGTGCGGCCGATCGGCCGGCCCTGGTGCCGCCGAAGTGACCCCGCTGACCGGGCTGCATTTCGTGACCCGATGTGACACCGCTCGGCGGGCTGGGTAAGACTGGCGGTGAACGTGGAGGGGAGTATTCCTTCGCGGTCGCGTCGTCATCACGGTCGAGCCCCACGCCGGGCCGCTCCCGGCGCGACCGGCCCGGGCGCGGGCGGAAGAGACCTCCGGCGCCCGACCAGACCTGCCGGAGGACATCTGTGAACGTGCACGCCTGGGTCTGGTTCCTGACCGTCGGGGTGCTCGTCGGCATGCTCGCCGTCGACGTCCTCATCATCGGCCGGCGACCCCACGAGCCGTCGATGCGCGAGTGCTCCATCGCCATCTCGTTCTTCGTCAGCCTGGCGATCATCTTCGGGCTCGGCGTGCTGGCCTTCTCCGGTCCGCGCTATGCCGGCGAGTTCTATGCCGGCTGGCTGACGGAGTACAGCCTCTCGATCGACAACCTCTTCGTCTTCGTGATCATCATGGCGAAGTTCGGGGTGCCACGGCAGTTCCAGCAGACGGCGCTGCTCGTCGGCATCATGCTGGCACTGGTCATGCGCGGCATCTTCATCGCGCTCGGCGCCGCAGCCATCCAGAACTTCAGCTGGGTGTTCTACATCTTCGGCGCCTTCCTCATCTACACCGCGATCAAGCTCGCCACCCAGGGGGAGTCCGGCGAGGAGGATTTCGAGGAGAACCCGCTGCTCAAGTGGGTCGAGCACCGCTTCCCGGCCACCCAGGAGTGGCACGGCGTCAAGTTGATCGCCAAGGTCGACGGCAAGCGGCTGATCACGCCGATGTTCATCGTGATCCTCGCGCTGGGAACGACCGACCTCCTCTTCGCCCTCGACTCCATCCCGGCGATCTACGGGCTCACCAAGGAGCCCTACCTCGTGTTCACCGCCAACGTCTTCGCCCTGATGGGGCTTCGCCAGCTCTACTTCCTCATCGGCGGTCTGCTCAAGCGGCTGGTCTACCTCAGCCTGGGGCTCTCGGTGGTGCTCGGCTTCATCGGCGTCAAACTGGTGATGGAGGCGCTGCACGAGAACGAGCTGCCCTTCATCAACGGTGGCGAGCACATCGAAGGCATCCCGGAGATCCCGATCTGGCTGTCCCTCGCGGTCATCCTGGCCACGCTGGCCGTGACCACCGTCGCGAGCCTTCTCAAGGTGCGCCGGGACCCCGCCGCCGCCGCCAAGCCCGGCCCGTCCACAGGCGACGACGGCACTACGCCCGCCGTCGACGACCGCCCCGACCCGGGAGGCCGGAGCACGGACCCGGGAGCCCAGGGCACCGGCGCGGTAGGCCGGAGCACAGACGACGAGCCGCGGCCGGACGACGAGGGTGAACGCGAGTCGGTTTCCCGCCCGCCGCCCCGCACCCCCCGCTAGGCTCCGGGGCCCGTGGAGATCCAATGGACGGTCGCGCTCGCCGGGCTGCTGGTCGGCTTCGTGGTGGGCCTGACCGGCATGGGCGGCGGCGCCCTGATGACGCCCATGATGATCCTGCTCTTCGGGGTGCAGCCGCTGGCCGCGGTCTCGAGCGACCTCGTCGCGTCCATGGTGATGAAGCCGGTCGGGGGCGCGGTGCACGCCCGGCGCGGGACCGTCCACCGCGGGCTGGTGCTGTGGATGGTCATCGGGTCGGTCCCCTCCGCCTTCGCGGGCGTCCTGCTGCTGCGATGGATCGGAGACGACGAGAGCACCCAGGGCGTGGTGAAGGCC